>NZ_JALDUA010000002.1:0-300000 GCF_023109155.1 Streptococcus oralis
ACTAAGGAAGAGACCAAGACAGAAGATGTTGCCTTCCAAGTCAAAGAAGTGCAGAACGCAGACCTTCCAGAAGGAAGTCGTCAAGTGAAAGCTGCTGGTAAGAAGGGTGTCCGCACCATTGTTTATACAGTGACTTACACAGACGGCGTTGAAACAGGTCGCGAAGTGAAATCAAACACAATCACCACTCCAGCAGTAGATGAGATTGTTGAAGTTGGAACTAAGAAAGCAGCAGTTGTAACGACTAAGGAAGAGACCAAGACAGAAGATGTTGCCTTCCAAGTCAAAGAAGTGCAGAACGCAGACCTTCCAGAAGGAAGACGTCAAGTGAAAGTTGCTGGTAAGAAGGGTGTTCGCACCATTGTTTATACAGTGACTTACACAGATGGCGTTGAAACAGGTCGTGTTGAGAAATCAAACACAATCACTACTCCAGCAGTAGATGAGATTGTCGAAGTTGGAACTAAGAAAGATACTGCAACAACAGGGAACCGAGCTGAAAACACTAAGAAAGAAGAAACTGCAAGCCAAGATAAGAAAGTGCTACCAAGCACAGGTACAGCTTCTACCAGTCTTCTTTCAATGATTGGTTTATTTATCGCCGGTCTAGTCGGCTTTGTCGTTCGTAAGAAAGACTAAGGCTCTCTAATGTACAAAAGCATCTTTTGTACCAGAAATACTAAAAAGAACCCAGAATTTATTCTTGGGTTCTTTCTTTATAAATTAAAACGAATTACTATGGATAAGTTGTTAGAAACAATATCTTGTTATGGAATTTGTAGAGTAGTATGAGTCTATTCTAGCTTGAAAGAATGGTTAACCAATTTTAAACTAGTTCATTGATAGAAGTAAAATCTCTACCCAAGCCTTGGGCAACTGGGAGGCTGGTCAAGTAACCTTGATAAGTAGTAACACCTTGACGCAAGTCTTCATCTTCAGCAATTGCTTGTGCGAATCCTTTGCCAGCCAGAGCTTCGATATAAGGAAGAGTGACATTGGTTAGGGCGATAGTAGAAGTACGGGCAACCGCACCAGGGATATTGGCAACGGCATAGTGGAGAACACCGTATTTTTCATAGACAGGTTCATCGTGCGTTGTCACACGGTCGGCTGTCTCGATAACGCCACCTTGGTCAACGGCAACGTCAACAATGACAGAGCCTGGACGCATTTGTTTGACCATCTCATCTGTCACCAATTTCGGTGCTTTGGCACCAGGGATGAGAACTGCACCAATCACCACATCAGCATCTCTCACACTTGCTTCGATGTTGAATGAATTAGACATAAGAGTTTGGATTTGGTTTCCAAAGACTTCTTCTAGAACTGAGAGACGCTTCGCACTGATATCTAAAATAGTCACTTGAGCACCAAGACCAAGGGCGATGCGGGCAGCATGTGTACCGACGACACCACCACCGATGATGGTTACTTTTCCTTTTGGAACACCTGGTACACCACCTAGTAGGACACCAGAACCACCAGCTTGCTTAGTAAGGAAGTGAGCTCCGATTTGAACAGCCATACGACCTGCAACCTCACTCATAGGAACGAGGAGTGGTAGTTGTCCTTGATTGTCACAAACAGTTTCATAGGCAATTCCTGTTGTTTTGGCTGCTAACATAGCACCTGCTAATTCTGGAGCAGCGGCCATGTGCAAGTAGGTGAAGAGGAGAAGATCGTCGCGCAAATAACCATATTCAGAAGCTAGTGGTTCTTTTACTTTCACGACCAACTCGGCAGCCCAGGCTTCAGCAGCAGTTGCGACAATCTCAGCTCCTTGCTTTTGATAGTCTGCATCAGTAAATCCTGAACCGAGACCAGCATTTGTTTCGATGAGAACACGATGTCCACGACTGATTAAACTATGGACGCCAGCAGGAGTGAGGGCAACACGGTTTTCGTTATTTTTAATTTCTTTTGGGATTCCGATTAACATAGAGATAACCTACCTTTCAATTGACGGTCTTGTTTTAGTTGTCACATTTCAGTTCATAAATCAAAAATGTGATGGTTTTATTGTATATGAAACCGCTTCAAAAATCAAGAAAAACTTGTCATCAAAATTTATTTATGCTAGACTAGTGAGAATCGAGCTCTAATGGAGGGAAAAGTATGGAATCAATATTTGTGAAATTTGCCCAGTATCCAACTATAGAAACGGAGCGTTTATTGCTCCGACCTGTAACCTTGGACGATGCAGAAGCTATGTTTGAGTATGCCTCAGACAGAGAAAATACACGCTACACTTTTCCAACAAATCAAAGCTTAGAAGAAACCAAGAACAACATCGCTCAGTTTTACTTGGCTAGTCCCTTGGGACGGTGGGGAATCGAACTAAAAAGCAATGGTCAGTTTATTGGTACCATTGACTTGCACAAGATCGATCCTGTTCTTAAGAAGGCAGCCATTGGCTACATTATCAATAAAAAATATTGGAATCAAGGATTGACGACAGAAGCCAATCGTTCCGTGATTGAGCTGGCTTTTGAGAAGATTGGAATGAACAAGTTGATTGCTCTTCACGATAAAGACAATCCCGCATCAGGAAAGGTCATGGAGAAATCAGGTATGTGTTTTTCCCACGAAGAACCCTATGCCAGAATGGATAACAAGGAACCAGGTCGAATTATCACAAGAGTTCATTATGTCTTGACTAAGGAAGACTATTTTGCAAATAAATAAGCAGTTGAAAAGAAATTTTCGACTGTTTTTTATTTCTCTTGCGAATAACTTAAGAGAGGAGAAAATATGGAAGCAATTATCGAGAAAATCAAAGAGTATAAAATCATTGTCATTTGTGCTGGTTTGGGTTTGGCCTTGGGCGGATTTTTCCTGCTAAAGCCATCTACACAAAAACCCGTCACAGAAACAAATTTGCAGGCTGAAGTTGCAGCTGTTTCAAAGGATTCATCATCTGAAAAGGAAATCAAGAAGGAAGAAAAGGAAGAATCTCCTGAACAAGATCTAATCACAGTAGATGTTAAGGGGGCTGTTAAATCGCCAGGGATTTATGATTTGCCAGTAGGGAGTCGGGTTCATGATGCTGTTCAGAAGGCAGGTGGCTTGACAGATGAGGCAGATAGCAAGTCGCTCAATCTCGCTCAGAAAATCAGTGACGAGGCTCTTGTCTATGTTCCAACTAAGGGAGAAGAAGCAGCTAGTCAGCAGGCTACCTCTGGAACGTCTCCTTCGACAAGTAAAGATAAGAAGGTCAACCTCAATAAAGCTAGTCTGGAAGAACTCAAGCAGGTCAAAGGCTTGGGAGGAAAACGAGCGCAGGATATTATCGACCATCGTGAGGCAAATGGCAAATTCAAGTCGGTAGATGAATTAAAGAAAGTCTCTGGCATTGGTGCCAAAACGATAGAAAAGCTAAAAGATTATGTCACAGTGGATTAAGAATTTCCCTATCCCCCTAATCTATCTGAGTTTTCTGTTGCTCTGGCTTTACTATGCCATTTTTGGAGTGGCCTATCTCGCACTGCTAGGTTTTGTGTTTTTGCTTGTCTGTCTCTTTTTCCAATTTCCTTGGAAACCGGCTGGAAAAGTTCTAGCGATTTGTGGAGTTTTTGGATTTTGGTTTCTGTTTCAAAACTGGCAACAGACACAAGTGAGTCAAGACTTGGTTGGCTATGTTGAAAAGGTGAGGATTTTACCAGATACCATCAAAGTCAATGGGGATAGTCTGTCCTTTCGGGGCAAGGCTGAGGGTCACACCTTCCAAGTTTACTATAAACTCCAGTCCGAGGAAGAGAAAGAGCTCTTTCAGACCTTAACAGACCTTCATGAGATTGAACTAGAAGGAAAACTTTCGGAACCCGAAGGGCAGAGGAATTTTGGTGGCTTTAACTACCAAGCCTATCTGAAGACTCAAGGAATTTACCAAACTTTGACTATCAAGAGTATCCAGTCAATGAAACAGGTTAGCAGTTGGGATATAGGAGAAAATCTGTCTAGTTTACGTCGAAAGGCTGTAGTTTGGATCAAGATGCACTTTCCAGATCCTATGCGCAATTATATGACGGGGCTCTTGCTGGGACATTTGGACACGGACTTTGAGGAGATGAATGAGCTTTATTCCAGTCTTGGAATTATTCACCTTTTTGCCTTATCTGGTATGCAGGTGGGCTTCTTTATGGATGCCTTTAAGAAACTCCTCTTACGATTGGGCTTGACCCAAGAAAAGTTGAAGTGGCTGACCTATCCCTTTTCCCTAATCTATGCAGGTCTGACAGGATTTTCAGCATCTGTTATTCGCAGTCTCTTGCAAAAGTTACTGGCCCAACATGGTGTTAAGGATTTGGATAATTTTGCCTTGACGATCCTTGTCCTCTTTATCATCATGCCCAACTTTTTCTTGACAGCTGGAGGGGTCTTGTCCTGCGCTTATGCTTTTATCTTGACTATGACTAGCAAAGAAGGCGATGGGCTCAGGGCTGTTGCCAGAGAAAGTCTAGTCATTTCCTTGGGAATATTGCCCATTCTATCCTTCTATTTTGCAGAATTTCAGCCTTGGTCAATTATTTTAACATTTGTCTTTTCCTTTCTTTTTGACTTGGTTTTCTTACCACTTTTGTCTATCTTATTCATTCTGTCTTTTGTTTACCCAATCACCCAGCTTAACCTTGTCTTTGAATGGTTGGAGGGCATCATTCGCTTGATTTCGCAGATGGCAAGTAGGCCCTTGATCTTTGGGCAACCAAACGCATGGCTTTTGATTCTCCTCTTAGTTTCATTGGCCTTGGTCTATGACATGAGGAAAAACATCAAAAGACTAGCAGGATTCAGTCTCTTTATTGTGGGGCTCTTTTTCTTAACCAAACACCCGCTGGAAAATGAAATCACCATGCTGGATGTAGGACAGGGAGAAAGCATTTTTCTACGTGATATGACTGGTAAAACTATTCTCATAGATGTGGGCGGAAAGGCAGAGCCTGATAAGAAAGTTGAGGATTGGCAAGAAAAGTCGGCGACCAGCAATGCCCAGCGAACCTTGATTCCCTATCTTAAAAGTCGCGGAGTAGACAAGATTGACCAGCTGATCTTGACAAACATAGAGAAGGAACATGTTGGAGATTTGCTGGAGGTAACCAAGGCTTTCCGTGTCGGGGAGATTTTAGTATCAAAAGGAAGTTTGACACAGAAAGAATTTGTAGCAGAACTACAAGCGACTCAAACCAAGGTACGCAGTGTGGCTGCAGGGGAGAGTTTACCGATTTTTGGCAGTTACTTAGAAGTCCTATCTCCAAGGAATATGGGAGATGGAAGTTATGATGATTCTCTCCTTCTTTATGGGAAACTTTTGGATAAGCACTTTCTCTTTACTGGAAACTTGAAGGAGAAGGGAGAGAAGGATCTTCTAAAGCAATACCCTACCTTAGAGGTGGATGTCTTGAAAGTTGGCCAGCATGGTGCCAAGACCTCATCGAGTCCTGCTTTTCTAGAGAAACTCAAACCTCAAATCACTCTCATTTCAGTAGGTAAGAACAATCGTGCCAAACTCCCCCATCAGGAAACCCTGTCACGACTGGAAGTCATCAAGAGTAAGATTTACCGAACTGACCAGCAAGGGGCTATTCGCTTTAAAGGATGGAATAGTTGGCGAATTGAAACGGTTCGATAAAATAGACAAACTTTTCGAAAAATTGACTTTTTATCTTGACAAGGGATAGAAAACTTGGTATCATATAAAAGTTGAGAAAAGCAGAAGTGAGAGCTTCTCGCCTTGTGACATCAAGTTGCCTGGCCCTACGGATGAAAAGTTTCTAAGAAACGCTATCATAACGTGCGGGCTTGTATCATTACGAGCCCGCTCTTGTTTTTCTCTAATAATAAAAAAGAGGTGAAAACCATAGCAAAGCAAGACTTATTCATCAATGATGAAATTCGTGTACGTGAAGTTCGCTTGATCGGTCTTGAGGGAGAACAGCTAGGCATCAAGCCACTCAGCGAAGCGCAAGCATTGGCTGATAGTGCAAATGTTGACTTGGTATTGATTCAACCCCAAGCAAAACCGCCTGTTGCTAAAATTATGGACTACGGTAAGTTCAAATTTGAGTACCAGAAGAAACAAAAAGAGCAACGCAAAAAACAAAGCGTTGTGACCGTGAAAGAAGTTCGTTTGAGCCCAGTTATCGATAAGGGTGATTTCGAAACGAAACTTCGCAATGCTCGCAAGTTCCTTGAAAAAGGGAACAAAGTTAAGGTATCCATTCGCTTTAAAGGGCGTATGATCACCCATAAAGAGATTGGTGCAAAAGTTTTAGCCGAGTTTGCTGAAGCAACACAAGATATTGCGATCATCGAACAACGAGCTAAGATGGATGGACGCCAAATGTTCATGCAGTTGGCGCCAGCAACTGACAAAAAATAATTGTCAGAAAGTTAAATAAAGGAGAAAAAATCATGCCAAAACAAAAAACACACCGCGCATCAGCTAAACGTTTCAAACGTACAGGTTCTGGTGGACTTAAACGTTTCCGTGCTTACACTTCTCACCGTTTCCACGGAAAAACTAAGAAACAACGTCGTCATCTTCGTAAAGCATCTATGGTGCATTCAGGAGATTTCAAACGTATCAAAGCAATGCTTACTCGCTTGAAATAATAGCCTGACAGTAAGTAAACAATTCTAGGAAATATTTGGAGGAAATAAAACATGGCACGTGTTAAAGGTGGCGTTGTATCACGCAAACGTCGTAAACGTATTCTTAAATTAGCAAAAGGTTACTATGGAGCTAAACACATCTTGTTCCGTACTGCAAAAGAACAAGTAATGAACTCTTACTACTATGCATACCGTGACCGTCGTCAGAAAAAACGTGACTTCCGCAAATTGTGGATCACTCGTATCAACGCGGCAGCTCGTATGAACGGACTTTCATACTCACAATTGATGCATGGTTTGAAATTGGCTGAAATCGAAGTTAACCGTAAAATGCTTGCTGACTTGGCTGTTAACGATGCAGCAGCTTTCACAGCTCTTGCAGATGCAGCTAAAGCAAAACTTGGTAAATAATGACAAACTGTTTCATTCTTACTCTCGTGGTTTTTACCGCAAGAGCAGGGTGAAACTTTTTTATTTTCCTTAAACGATTTTCGATTTTAAAGAGTAAGTGACAGATTTTTTCAAAGAAAATAGGATATTTCCTGTATAATAGGAATATCTAAAAAAGATTTGGAGTTACAAGAAAATGATAGTAGGTATTGATTTAGGAACGACTAATTCTTTAGTAGGGGTATACCAGGATGGCCAGGTCAAGCTGATTCCCAATGCTTTTGGTGAATATTTGACTCCTTCTGTTGTGGCTTTGGATGACAATGATGAAATCATAGTTGGAAAAATTGCCAAGGAACGCTTGGTGACTCACCCAGACAAGACGGTTTCACAGTTCAAGCGTTTTATGGGGACCAAGCATGAGTTGACACTAGGAAATCGAGCATATAAGGCTGAAGAATTAAGCTCTTTTATCATTCGAAAGTTGGTAGACGATGCAGAGACCTATCTTGGAGAAAAGGTCGAGGAAGTGATTGTTAGTGTTCCAGCCTATTTCAATGATGCTCAACGCTATGCGACTAAACTAGCAGGGAAATTTGCAGGCGTTCAGATTGATCGGATTATCAATGAACCTTCCGCAGCGGCTCTTGCTAAAAGATCTATGGTAAACCAAGAAGATCAATCTTTTATTGTAGTCGATTTTGGTGGGGGTACGCTAGATATCTCAGTTGTTGAGTTGTTTGATAATATTGTCGAAATCGTGTCGATTGCAGGGGACAATCGTTTGGGAGGAGAGGATTTTACTGCAGCGATTGCTGAGGAATTTTTAGTCTCCAATCAATTAACCAAGGATACGATTTCCCGTGAATTTTATGGCAAAATTCTGGTACAGGCTGAAAAGACTAAACTAGAACTCAATGAGAAAGAAGAAGTGAAGATGACAGTTCTGGACCAAGAACAGGAATACACTTTAGACTTGAGCTACCAGCGTTTTTATGAGCTTTGTCAACCTCTGCTAGCCCGTGTTAAGGCCGTTTTGGACCGTGCCTTGATGGATGCGCGCTATAGCTATGTATCACCAGATAACTTTGTTCTTGTTGGGGGAACTTCGAAACTCCGCTTGGTTCAGGATTTTTTATCCTACTGTATCAATCAAGTGGTGCAGGTTTCGGATGATCCCGATCGGATGATTGCGAGAGGTTGTGCCCTTTTAGCAGGAATAAAAGAGCGGCAAGGTGAGATACGAGATTTATTACTGTCTGATATTTGTCCTTTTACACTAGGGATTGAGATAATTGGCGACCGCTTTTCGCCGATTATTGAGCGAAATTCTACCCTCCCTGCTTCACGCATCGAGCAGTACTATACGGCTGAATTGGGACAGAGCCAAGTCAAGATAAAGGTCTATCAAGGTGAGATGATGAAGGCATCACAAAACCTGTTTCTAGGAGAATTAGAAGTTCCCGTCCCTGTGAATACTAGAGTAAATGAAAGTTTCACAGTTCGATTTACCTATGATTTAAATGGAATTTTGGATGTCGAAGTGAAAATTGATTCCACACAGGAAGTCTTTAGTCATGTTATTCTCCAAGATAGTGTTACTCTGACAGAAAAGGAAATCAAGGCTAAGCAAGCAGAGTTGACTCGCTATAAGATTAATGCTCAAGAAACAGAGGTTTATCGTTTCTTGATTGAAAAAGCGAATCGCGTGTACAGTATGCTCTTGGGGAGAAGAAGAGATGAGCTAATGGCTGAAACTAGACGATTTGAAGAAGAGGTCAGTCAAGCATCTGTGTATCATTTGCCAAAACTCTATCAATCATTTTCAAACTATCTAGACTTCCTAGAGCGAGGACTATAAAAGAGGATACCTTATGAATATATGGGAAACTTTAGGGATAGAGCCAACGACTGACGTCAAGCTTATTAGAAGGCGTTATGCTGAACTGGTTCGGCTCTATCACCCAGAAGACCAACCAGAAATTTACCAAGAAATTGTTGAAGCTTATCAAAAAGCCTTGACTTATGCGAGATCTAGAAACACAAGACCAGAAAATAGTCTAAGAAAAGCGAGTGACTCTCAAGAAGCTACTGAACTTGAAGAAGAGGAAAATGGAAAGCCTAAGTCTAGTCTCAACTTTGAAACCTTGACTGAAGAAACGAAGATTGAGAACGAAGAATCTGAAAGATCTAGTCTTGATTTCAGTGATTATCAGCAATCGACTGATAAAACCCGCGATTCTTTTAACTTTGAAACCTTTAAATCGGAAGAGGATGAGCAAAAATCCACCCTTGACTTTAGTGACTATGATGAGGAAGTTCAGCTAAATGGAGATTCTGAAGAAAGAGCTACGAATACCCTCAATTTTGAAACGTTTGGTGACGAAGAGAACCATGGGCAAGAAGAAACAACAAGGTCTACTCTTGACTTTAGTAGTTATAATGAAGCAGCCTATTTGATTCGAAATGCGATTGAAAGTATTGTTAAAAATGATGATTACAGTCCAGAAGAACAAGAGCATCTATGGCGTCAGTTCTTTCATCAGTATCAGTATGATATGGACATTGTTCAATCCGTTTTAGAGGAAATGGATGTTTATATTTTTAATAAACCGGAGCAATTTTCTATCCTCATTCCCTTGCTGGAAGACTATATACCTGACTTCCGATACTGGGGCTATTACTATAAACTGAAGCATTGGAAGGTTAAAAGAGCTACCGCCTACAAAAATGGAGAGTCTCTTGAAGATGCAAAAAAAGAAATTTCGAATTTGTATGCTTCTTATCGTTTATGTCAAGCAATCCTTGAAGATTCCCAAAGAGCTAATCAGATTGGAACTTGGATAAAATTTTTCAGTCAATCATTTTCTCCTAGTACTGTCCTTTTTCTCTTGAATAACAGTAAACAAATGATTACTTGCATTCCAGTTTTGGCTTATATCTTGGAGAAGATTAAACCAGAGGTTGGAGAAGAGGAACAAAAAGCCTATGATGAACTTCTAGCTTACTTTGAGGAATTACAAGCAGATTCAGAAGAACCATTCGATATCCATTCTTATAATTTGCTAAATCCATCGGAGGTTGAGGAAAAACTATATCTTTTACTCTATAGTCCATATCAAGACGAATATAAACTGTTACGTGATTGGCAATATCTTTTTGAATCAGTCAAAGATCACACGCTCCTACTTGATTTGTTAGAAAAGGTGGACGTCTATCCTTTAACCAATGCGAAAGTGTTAGCTCTCGTTCTCCAATTTGTGGAGCGTTACAGTGATGAGGAATCAAATCCTTACCTGAAAAAACTTCATTTCTGGAAGAGTATCCATTCCTATCCTTCAGTGGTAGAGGAGTATGCACTTAACAAAAAAGAAAATTTTGATTACTGGTACAATGAAGGTTATCTTTATATAGATAAGCTTACTAAGAGCGATGAAGATATCAATGATTGGGAGAAGTGGAGAAGCTACTTTAAAGGAAGACCACGTATTCTAACGATTTTACTTCAACAGATCTATAAGGAGTACCATCGGTTTACAGACGGCGAGCTCCTGAGATATGTTTTATCTCCTTTTCCTACTTCTAAAATGGCTCCCCAAATGATGACGGAGGAGACAGACCAGAAACTAGAAGAGATGACAGTTTATGCTTATGAACTTAGTCATCCAAAGGCCAAGCTCTCTTATTTGGATTGGAAAAAAAGACAAGTCTTTAAAAATAAGTTTCTTCAGTTTGTCTTTGGTCTATTTTCGATTGTGAGTTTGATACTCAGTGTTCTAGAGCAACCTATTGATAATTTATGGGTCCATGCTGGTATGTTTTCTCTCTTTTACGTCTATATGCTAAAATTAAGGCAAACACAGATTGAGGAAGGAGTGACAGCTAGGGGTTCAAAACGAAAATTCTACTACAGTCCTCATCCATGGTTCCTATTCATCTTGTTATTGCTCCTCGTCACTCCATTCTTACCATTTGGTCTCATTGGTGCCCTTATGTTCATTACATTTTTCAGCTTCATCGATGGTTTCCAAGTGAGTCAGGGGCTGAAATGGGATTATTCTTTGGATAAGCTGATTCCTATCGGTATCTTTCTTTCTGCTGGCTTTCTTTCTGCTTTGGTAAATCAAAGCCAGACTATTTCAGGAGTTGCCATAGCTTACTTCCATATTTTTGCAATCCTTGTGATTTGCTTGTCTTTTACAAGATTTAGTCCTGGATTTCCACCATCTCTGAAGAAAATTTTCATACCAGCAATCTTGGGAATCTTACTCTTTCAAACGTTGCCCTACATTCACAGCCGTTTAGACATCTTTGATCCAGATATTCTACGAGATGAAACTCTAACCATAACAGTTCTCCTTTTGTTAAATGGAATTGCCTTATCTTATTTTACAAAGGAACAAGGTTTCACGATTGGTGTAAAGAAGGTCTTTATGATTTATGGATTGCAAATCTTTATTTTCCTAAGAAGACTGTTCCGGATCCTATTTGCACCAAATTCAGTTTTCGATAACAAATATTTTAACAGAGATTTACTAATCTTGAATAGCGAATTTGCTTTCTACTTCCTCGAGGGACTCTTTGTCCTTATCATGCTTTTCCTTATTCGAAATATACGCAAGGAAAATCGTAAAAGTGCTGCTTAGAATGAAAGCGTAGAGAAGAGGACTCTAGTTCAAGTTTCTAGTAAATTTTCCTGAATAAAGGTATAATAGAACTATTAAAACGAAAGAGGTAATGAAAATGGCTTCAAAAATGCTACACACTTGCTTGCGAGTAGAAAACCTTGAAAAATCAATCGCTTTTTATCAAGATGCTTTTGGATTTAAAGAATTGCGTCGCAGAGATTTTCCAGATCATGCTTTCACCATTGTCTATCTAGGACTTGAGGGGGATGACTACGAGTTGGAGTTGACTTATAACTATGATCACGGTCCTTATGTGGTAGGAGATGGCTTTGCCCATATCGCCCTCAGTACACCTGACCTTGAGGCCCTACATCAAGAACATAGCGCTAAAGGCTATGAGGTGACAGCCCCTAATGGACTTCCAGGGACTGCACCAAACTATTACTTTGTCAAGGACCCTGACGGCTACAAGGTCGAAGTCATTCGTGAAAAATAATCCAGTAAAGTCAAGTAGAATGTTCGTTTTCTGCTTGACTTTTTTTCTTTGAAAGAGTATACTAATACAAATTTAACCTTTAAGGGGAGTCCAGAGAGACTCACAAGGTGTCAGATAAAAGGGATAAGGGGACTCTCTGTGGAGACTTTTTAAGTGTGCGCATGAGTTCTAGCCTAACCCAACTGAGGCCTTGCATTAGCAAGGCCTTTTCTTTATCTGGTCCCCTTAAATTTAAGGAGGAAAAGTCATGAATCCCACATGTAAGAAGCGTTTGGGTGCCATTCGTTTGGAAACCATGAAGGTGGTCGCACAAGAGGAAATTGCGCCAGCAATCTTTGAATTAGTCCTAGAAGGGGAAATGGTTGAAGCCATGCGAGCAGGCCAATTTCTTCATCTGCGCGTGCCTGATGATGCCCATCTCTTGCGCCGTCCTATTTCAATTTCGTCTATTGACAAGGTAAACAAGCAGTGTCACCTCATTTATCGTATTGAGGGAGCTGGGACAGCTATTTTTTCAACATTAAGACAGGGAAATACTCTTGATGTGATGGGACCTCAGGGAAATGGTTTTGACTTGTCTGATTTAGACAATCAGAGCCAAGTTCTCCTCGTTGGTGGGGGTATTGGTGTTCCGCCCTTGCTTGAGGTGGCCAAGGAATTGCATGCGCGTAGGGTGAAACTAGTAACAGTCCTCGGTTTTGCCAACAAGGATGCTGTTATTCTCGAAACAGAATTGGCCCAATATGGTCAGGTTTTTGTAACGACAAATGATGGTTCTTATGGCATTAAGGGAAATGTGTCAGTCGTCATTAATGACATAGACAGTCAATTTGATGCTGTTTACTCATGTGGAGCTCCAGGAATGATGAAGTACATCAATCAAAGGTTTTATGACCACCCAAGAGCCTATCTATCTCTGGAATCTCGTATGGCTTGTGGAATGGGGGCTTGCTACGCCTGCGTTCTAAAGGTCCCAGATAGTGAGACCGTCAGCCAACGCGTCTGTGAAGATGGTCCTGTTTTCCGCACAGGAACAGTTGTATTATAAGGAGAAAGTCATGACTACAAATCGCTTACAAGTTTCTCTACCAGGCTTGGACTTGAAAAACCCTATCATACCAGCATCAGGCTGTTTTGGTTTTGGTCAGGAATATTCCAAGTACTATGATTTGGACCTTTTAGGCTCCATTATGATCAAGGCGACGACACTTGAACCACGTTTTGGGAATCCAACTCCAAGAGTCGCAGAGACACCTGCTGGCATGCTCAATGCAATCGGCCTTCAAAATCCTGGTTTAGAAGCTGTTTTAGCTGAAAAACTGCCTTGGCTGGAGAGAGAGTATCCAAATCTTCCCATTATCGCCAATGTTGCTGGTTTTTCAAAACAAGAGTATGCTGCCGTTTCTAGTGGAATTTCCAAGGCAGCTAATGTGAAGGCTATTGAACTTAATATTTCTTGCCCCAATGTTGACCACTGTAATCACGGACTTTTGATTGGTCAAGATCCAGATCTGGCTTATGATGTGGTGAAAGCAGCTGTGGAAGCGTCTGATGTACCAGTTTATGTCAAATTAACCCCTAGTGTGACCGATATCGTTACTGTCGCAAAAGCTGCAGAAGATGCGGGAGCAAGTGGCTTAACCATGATTAATACTCTAGTTGGAATGCGCTTTGACCTCAAAACCAGAAAACCAATCTTGGCCAATGGAACAGGTGGGATGTCTGGTCCAGCAGTCTTTCCAGTCGCCCTCAAACTCATCCGACAAGTAGCTCAAACAACCGACCTTCCCATCATTGGAATGGGGGGAGTGGATTCTGCTGAAGCAGCGCTAGAAATGTATCTGGCTGGTGCCTCTGCTATCGGAGTTGGAACAGCCAACTTTACCAATCCTTATGCCTGTCCTGATATCATCGAACATCTACCAAAAGTCATGGACAAATATGGCATTAGCAGTTTGGAAGATCTCCGTCAGGAAGTCAAAGCAAGTCTGAGATAAGCTAGGTCCTCCTTATCGTCAACAAGAAATAGAATCTTCATCAATTTGTAATATTTCCGTCGGTTAACTATGTTACAATAGGGTTTAGAAAACGTTATTGGAGCATTTAAATGAAACGATGGAAAGTGGCCCTAGTAAGTGCTGGCTTATTGGGGTGTTTTTTTACTGTAGTGGAGACAGCAAAAGCAGAAGAGGGAACTTGGCAAGGAAAGACCTACCTCAAAGCAGACAGGAAACCAGCAACCAACCAATGGATCTATGACCAAACGCAACAGGCCTGGTTTTATTTAACAGCTGATGGAAATCGTGCAGAGAACGGCTGGCTGACAGTTGGTGGTAAGGATTACTATTTTAACGAAGCTGGAAAATTAGCTACAAAAACGTGGATTGGCCAGTACTATGTGACTGAAAGTGGTACTAAAGCCAAGGAACAGTGGGTATTTAATCAGGAACAAGAATCCTGGTATTATCTCAAGTCTGATGGTCAGAAAGCTCAAAACGAATGGATTCAACAAGGTCAGGAAAAATATTACCTTAAAGCAGACGGGAAAATGGCCAAAGATGAGTGGATCACTCAAGGGGAGAACCAGTACTACATCAATTCACAAGGTAAAATGCTGAAAAATGCTTGGCTTGGTAAGAACTATATATCAGAAAATGGTCATAAGGTTAAACAAACTTGGATTTATGATGACAACTATAGCAGTTGGTTCTACCTTCAACAAGACGGTACCTATGCTGAAAATGGGTGGTTAACTATAGATGGGAAGGACTACCATTTTAAATCAGGCGGTTATCTTTCTACTGAACGTTGGATTGATCGCTTCTATGTTGCGAAGAGTGGAGCTAAATTGAAATCGGAATGGCTCTTTGATAAGAATTATGATGCTTGGTTTTACTTGAAAGCTGATGGTAGCTATGCCGAAAAAGGCTGGCAAACAATTGATGGAAAAGATTACCATTTCAAATCAGGAGGCTATCTTTCTACAGAAAGTTGGATTGACCGCTTCTATGTTGCTAAAAGTGGAGCTAAATTGAAATCGGAATGGCTCTTTGACAAGAATTATAACTCTTGGTTTTACTTGAAAGCTGACGGGAACTATGCTGAAAAAGGTTGGCAAACCATCAAAGGCAAGGATTACCATTTCAAATCAGGTGGCTACCTTTCTACAGAAACTTGGATTGACCGTAGCTATGTGACGAGCAGTGGAGCAAAAGCTGGCAAAGGGTGGCTCTTTGACAAGAATTATAACTCTTGGTTCTATATTAACTCTGATGGAAATTATGCCAATAAAGAATGGATCTGGGATAATGGTTACTACTATCTCAAATCTGGTGGTTATATGGCCACGAGTGAGTGGGTATGGTACAAGAACAATTGGTTCTACCTCAAGTCAAATGGAAAGATGGCTGAGAAAGAATTAATCTACGATTCATCCGACCAATCATGGTACTACCTTAAATCAGGCGGTTATATGGCAAGAAATGAGACTGTGGATGGTCATACCTTGGATGCTTCTGGTAGATGGCATGTTGCGGATAAAACCAAATATTACAAAGTTAAACCAATCACAGCCTATGTTTATAGTGCATCTGGAGAAATCTTGAGTTACATTAACCAAGGAAGTATTGTTTCACTGGATAGCTCGACGCGAAAAGGCGGCCGACTTGCAGTTTCGATTTCTGGCTTGTCTGGCTATATGAATCAAAGTGATTTGACAGCAGTAGATGAAGGAAGCGAGTTTATCCCTCATTATACTAGTGATGGGAAATTCCTTTACCATGAACTCTCTCCATACACGAGTATCAAAGTAGCTCCACACACATCTGCTATGGTTATTGGTAAGAAGTACTACTCGACTGATGGTGAGCATTTCGATGGCTTTACCATTAAAAATCCTTTCCTCTATAAAAACTTGAGAGAACCAAGTAATTATAGTGCAGCTGAGTTGAATAAACTGTATTCGCTGATGAACTTGCAGGATAGTCCTCTTGCAGGTAAAGGAGCGACTTTCAAAGAAGCTGAGGAACGCTACGGTGTCAATGCCCTTTACTTGATGGCACATAGTGCCCTTGAAAGTGCTTGGGGGCGCAGTCAAATTGCCAGAGATAAGAACAACTTCTTTGGTATTGCTGCTTATGATACTAGCCCATATCTCTCAGCCAAGAGCTTTGATAATGTGGACAAAGGAATTCTTGGAGCGGCCAAGTGGATTCGTGAAAATTACATTGACTATGGTAGAGACCACCTTGGAAACAAGGCAACCGGAATGAATGTTCGCTATGCTTCCGATCCGTACTGGGGTGAGAAGATAGCCAGCATCATGATGACCATCAACAGCAAACTTGGTTGGAAAGACTAATCAAAAGAAATCAACGATAACTACTGAAAAGTGGTTATCGTTTTTGTTTTAAACATTGGAGGAGAAATAGTATAATAACAGTCTCTTTATTCTTGAACAATTAACAAAATGATAGTAAAATGTAATAGGAGATATTAATCTAATTATTATATAAAAAGGAGAATTTTATGAAAAAGTTACTATCCTTCTCAATTGCCTTGCTTTCAATCACAACATTAGTTGCTTGTTCTGGACATAAGGCGGAATCAAAGGTCCCAGAAGAAAAAATTGAACAGAAGCAAATCAAGTTTGATGAGAAGTTGTTTAAAGAAGCTGGACTCTTGCCTTTTAAAAATGAGAAACAGCTAGAACTTGGGGAATTGGATTCTAAATCACGTGCAACGGGTGCTCATATTCAACTTAAGGACAGCGATGAGCCAACTGAGAAGAGAGAGCCTAAGATAAGTTATAACCCGGTTGGTTGGCATAACTATAATTTTTACTATGGAGATGGTTCTAAAAAGGCTTGGTTGATGAATCGTGGTCATTTGATTGGCTACCAGTTTAGCGGATTAAACGATGAAAAGAGGAATCTGGTTCCAATGACTAACTGGCTAAATGCTGGAACTTATTATGGTACAGATAATACTAATCAAGAAAGTATGCTTTACTATGAGAATCGATTGGACTCTTGGTTGGCCAATCATCCGAACTACTATCTTGACTACAAGGTGACCCCAATCTATCAGAAAGATGAATTGATTCCGAGACAAATTGAATTGCAGTATGTGGGAATTGATGAAAATGGCAAACTCTTGGAGATCAAGTTGGGTGGTAGTAAAGAAAAGGTTGATCAGTATTCAGTGACGCATGTCGTTTTAGACAATGTTTCAGCTAATGCGGAAATCAATTACTTGGATGGTACGGCTAAAAATACAGTTGAAAACAAAGAAGAAAAAGCTAAAAAAGAAGCTGAGGAAAAAGCCAAGAAAGAGGCTGAAGAAAAAGAAGCAGCTGAAAAGAAAGCAAAAGAAGAAGAACAGGAAAAAGCTCGTCAAGCCGCACAAGAGAAGGAAGAAAGCCAAGAATCAAACTCGCAATCAACTAATTCAGGTGGCTACTTTAGAGATAAAAACGGAAGATGGCACAGACCAAATGGTAAATTCGCTTCTAAGAAAGAAATTAGAGAAGCTGGATTACAGTGGTAGGAAGAATTTAGTAGATATACAGTCAAAAAGCCGTTGGAAAACGGTTTTTTGTTATAATTAAATTAAGAATTTAGCATTAAAGGAGAACAACATGACTTTTGAAGAGATCCTGCCTGGATTAAAGGCCAAGAAAAAATATGTACGAACTGGTTGGGGAGGGGCTGAAAACTATGTGCAGCTTTTTGATACCATTGAACAAAACGGCGTTGCACTTGAAGTGACGCCTTATTTCCTAATCAACGTGTCTGGGGAAGGGGAAGGTTTTTCCATGTGGAGTCCGACACCTTGTGATGTTTTGGCGACGGATTGGGTAGAAGTGCATGACTAGACGCGTATTGATTACGGGAGTGAGTTCAGGTATCGGTCTAGCTCAAGCTCGCCTCTTTTTAGAGAATGGCTATCAAGTTTATGGTGTGGATCAAGGAGAAGGGCCAGATTTAGATGGTGATTTCCACTTTTTACAGAGGGATTTGACCTTGGACTTGGAGCCTATTTTTGACTGGTGTCCTCAGGTGGATGTTTTGTGCAATACTGCAGGAGTTTTGGATGATTACAAACCACTTTTGGAACAATTAGCCCAGGAAATTCAAGAGATTTTTGAAATCAACTACGTGACTCCAGTTGAGATGACACGACATTATTTGACGCAAATGCTGGAAAGTAAAAAGGGAATCATCATCAATATGTGTTCTATTGCTTCAAATCTAGCTGGAGGTGGTGGACACGCCTATACTTCCTCTAAGCATGCCTTGGCTGGATTTACCAAGCAGTTGGCTCTAGACTATGCTGAAGCTGGGATTCAGGTCTTTGGGATTGCTCCAGGTGCTGTCAAGACAGCTATGACTGCTGCCGACTTTGAACCCGGTGGATTAGCTGACTGGGTAGCCAGTGAAACACCTATCAAACGCTGGATTGAGCCAAGTGAAATTGCAGAAGTCAGCTTATTCTTAGCTAGCGGTCACGCATCTGCCATGCAAGGACAAATCTTGACAATAGATGGTGGCTGGTCTTTGAAGTAGGAGGAGTTGGATGGAAATCAAAAAACACTTTGGAGTCTACGCTGTTTGCTTTGAAAACGGGAAGTTACTCTGCATTGAAAAAACGAGAGGCCCTTATCAACATCGTTATGATCTACCTGGTGGTAGTCAGCAACTTGGTGAAGGATTGACGGAAACTCTGATTAGAGAAGTGATGGAAGAGACAGGATTTACTGTTAGAAGCTACTCAAATCCTCGAATCTACGATGTTTTCGTCAGGGAAGAGTTGAAAAATTTTATGGTTCACCATATCATGGCATTTTATGATATAGTACTCGATTTTGAACACTCCCAAAATTCAATTCCTCAGGAGGTTCTTGATGGAAGTAATGATTCAGCAAATGCACTTTGGTTGAATTTGGAAGAAATTACTACAGAAAATGCATCACCATTAGTCTTGAAGGTCAAAGCAGAGTTATTGGGATTTCCAGAGTTGGACAAGACCTTGTATATGAATTGGAAGGTGAATGATGAAAAATCAACTTGTCCTTAGTGGAGAACAAATTGTTGAAAAAGTTTATCCTCAGTTATTGCACCACGTCGGTATGATTCGTGGAGAATACTTACTTAGAGAGCTTAATCAAAACATCCTATTAGTAAGTTGTCAGCAATTTGTAAAAGATTATCTAGATACCATTTGCTCCTTGTACTCAGATGAAGAGGTTTGGTATCGTTTTTCAGAGTTAACAAATACAGAAGCTAATTGTTTAGAGGGGACTAAAGAGCATTTTGATGAAAATCATCCCTTGTTTGGATATAGAGGGATAAGGCGTTTGCTGGCGTGTCCGAATGAATTTCAGGCTGAGGCACATGTCGTTACAGAAGTTTATCAAACCAATCCCAATCTGTCTGTTATTTTTCCTTTTGTCAATGATGCCGACCAATTAAAACAAGCTATTACAGTATTACGTCAGCATGGTTTTATTGGAAAAGTCGGCACAATGATTGAATTACCGTCAGCTTATTTTGACTTGGACAGAATAATAGAAACGGGTATTTCAAAGATTATAGTTGGAATGAATGATTTGACTTCTTTTGTTTTTGCGACTGTGAGAAACAGTCAATGGCATGATATGGAAAGTCCAATAATGTTAGATATGCTAAGAGATATGCAGGATAAAGCAAGGATAAAAAAGATTGACTTTGCTGTAGCAGGCTATCTGAATACTTCTTTCATACAAAAAATGAATCAGATGGGTATCAAGTGTATTATCCACTACAGTTCTATTCCAGAGATTTTTGATTTAGAGATTGATCATCTAGACCACCTCAAACGTATAAAAGAAGTAAGTAAAACATTACAAAGGAGCAACCCATGACAACGCAAGAAATGTGGAATGCGTATAAGCAAATTAACCCCTCTATCGGAGATGAGATAGATGCCTGGGCTTTTGGAGTGGAAGCAGATCTCTTGGCAGATTTGGTTTTAAAAGGCGAAAAGACAGCAACTGCCTCGGCCTACGACCTCTATGCAATAGAGGATGAATCTCTTCCACAAGAAGGGACCTTCGATGTCATTTTAGATAGTCAAGATCGAGCTGTCTGCATTGTCGAAATTACAAAGGTTTCTGTCGAATCCTTTAATCAAGTTTCTGCTGAACATGCCTTTAAGGAAGGGGAAGGTGACAAATCCCTAGCCTATTGGCGTCAGGTTCATGAGGACTGTTTCGCCGAGTGGCTGAGAGAGGCAGGACTAACTTTTACACCTGACAGCAAGGTTGTTTTAGAAGAATTTTGCAAGGTCTACCCACTCTAGACTGCAGAAGGAAGAAAGTTTTGGAAATTACCGTCCAATCTTTTTTTCTAAAGCAAAACATGATATAATAAGTTTGTTTGAAGAAGAGTAAAACTCTTAAACTTAGAATAGGAGAAAACTATGCAAGCAGTTGAACATTTTATTACGCAATTTGTTCCTGAACATTATGATTTATTTTTAGACTTGAGTCGTGAGACCAAGACCTTTTCTGGGAAGGTGACCATTACTGGTCAAGCACAGAGTGACCGTATTTCCCTTCACCAAAAAGACTTGGAAATCACTTCTGTAGAAGTTGCGGGTCAAGCTCGTCCATTTACAGTTGATCATGAAAATGAAGCCCTTCATGTCGAATTGGCTGAGGCTGGTCAAGTTGAATTGGTCATCGCCTTTTCAGGAAAAATCACAGACAACATGACAGGTATTTACCCTTCTTACTACGCAGTGGATGGTGTCAAGAAGGAAGTCTTGTCTACCCAGTTCGAGAGCCATTTTGCGCGTGAAGCCTTCCCATGTGTGGATGAGCCTGAAGCCAAGGCTACTTTTGACCTCGCTCTTCGTTTTGATCAAGCAGAAGGTGAAGTGGCCTTGTCAAACATGCCAGAAATTGATGTGGAAAACCGTAAGGAAACAGGCATCTGGAAGTTTGAAACAACACCTCGCATGTCTTCTTACTTGTTGGCCTTTGTAGCAGGTGATTTGCAAGGTGTGACCGCTAAAACTAAAAATGGTACCCTCGTAGGTGTCTACTCAACCAAAGCCCACCCACTATCTAACCTTGATTTCTCATTAGACATCGCTGTTCGCTCAATCGAGTTTTACGAAGATTACTACGGAGTTAAGTATCCAATCCCTCAATCACTTCACATCGCCCTTCCTGACTTCTCAGCTGGTGCCATGGAAAACTGGGGTCTTGTGACCTACCGTGAAGTTTACTTGGTTGTGGATGAGAACTCAACCTTTGCTAGCCGTCAACAAGTAGCTCTTGTGGTGGCGCATGAGTTGGCTCACCAATGGTTTGGAAACCTCGTGACTATGAAATGGTGGGATGACCTCTGGCTCAATGAAAGCTTCGCAAACATGATGGAATACGTCTGTGTGGATGCCATCGAACCAAGTTGGAATATCTTTGAAGATTTCCAAACAGGTGGGGTTCCAGCTGCGCTTAAACGCGATGCGACGGATGGCGTGCAGTCTGTTCACGTCGAAGTCAAACACCCAGATGAAATTAATACGCTCTTTGATGGCGCTATCGTCTATGCCAAAGGAAGCCGTCTCATGCACATGCTTCGTCGCTGGCTCGGTGATGCGGATTTTGCTAAAGGCTTGCATGCTTACTTTGAAAAGCACCAGTACAGCAACACCATCGGTCGTGACCTTTGGAATGCCCTTGGTCAGGCATCAGGACGTGATGTCGCAGCCTTCATGGATTCTTGGTTGGAACAGCCTGGCTATCCAGTTCTCACTGTCAAAGTTGAAAATGATGTCTTGAAGATTTCACAAAAACAATTCTTTATCGGTGAGCATGAAGACAAGAACCGCCTCTGGGTAGTGCCACTCAACAGCAACTGGAAAGGTTTGCCAGACACACTTGAAACTGAAAGTATCGAAATCCCTGGCTATGCCGCTCTTCTTGCTGAAAATAAAGGAGCACTTCGTCTCAACACTGAAAATACTGCCCACTACATTACAGACTATCAAGGAGACTTGTTAGATGCTGTTCTTGCTGAGCTAGAGACACTTGATAACACAAGCAAACTACAAGTCGTTCAAGAACGTCGTCTGCTTGCTGAAGCAGGGCACATTTCTTATGCAGACTTGCTTCCAGTCCTTGATAAACTTGCTAAGGAAGAGTCTTATCTGGTGGTTTCAGCTGTTTCTCAAGTGATTTCTGCCCTTGAGCGCTTTATCGATGAAGGAACAGAAACTGAGAAAGCCTTTAACCGTCTGGTTGCAAAATTAGCTCGTCATAACTATGACCGTCTTGGTTTTGAAGCCAAAGATGGAGAATCAGATGAGGATGAATTGGTTCGTCAGTTGGCTGTTTCTATGATGATTCGCTCAAATGATGCAGAAGCTAGTCAAGTCGCTAGCCAAATCTTTGCAGCTCACAAGGAAAATCTTGCAGGACTTCCTGCAGCCGTCCGAGCTCAAGTTCTCATCAATGAAATGAAACACCATGAGACCAAGGACTTGGTCGCAACTTATCTGGACCTCTACACTCATGCGACGGATGCGGTCTTCAAACGTCAGCTGTCAGCGGCTCTTGCCTACAGTACAGATGCTGACAATATCCAAACCTTGATTCGTTCATGGAAGGATAAATTTGTGGTCAAACCACAAGACTTGTCTGCTTGGTATTACCAGTTCCTTGCTCATCAAACAACTCAGGAAACTGTTTGGGTATGGGCGCGTGAAAACTGGGATTGGATCAAGGCGGCTCTTGGTGGAGACATGAGCTTTGATAGCTTTGTTATCCTTCCTGCTCATGTGTTTAAGACAGAGCAACGCTTGGCGGAATACAAGGAATTCTTTGAGCCCCAACTCTCTGACCTCGCTCTTAGCCGTAATATTGGTATGGGAATCAAGGAAATTGCAGCGCGTGTTGACTTGATTAAGCGTGAGAAAGCAGCAGTTGAAGCTGTTGTAGCCCAATATGCTAAAGCTTAATTCGTTTATGTAAACAAAAACTCAACTTTCTATCTGAAAACGAGAGAGAGTTGAGTTTTTTTTAAGGCAATTTTGGTATAATAATCATAACAAGGAGGAGTTTCTGATGATAAAAATCTTATTAGTAGAAGATGACCTAGGCCTGTCAAACTCAGTATTTGACTTTTTAGATGATTTTGCAGATGTCATGCAGGTTTTTGATGGAGAAGAAGGTCTCTACGAAGCTGAGAGTGGCGTCTATGACTTGATTTTGCTTGACCTGATGTTGCCTGAAAAAAATGGTTTCCAAGTTCTGAAAGAATTGCGTGAAAAAGGAATCACGACACCAGTCCTTATCATGACTGCAAAAGAGAGTTTGGATGACAAGGGACATGGTTTTGAGTTGGGAGCGGATGACTACCTCACCAAGCCTTTCTACCTAGAAGAACTCAAAATGCGGATCCAAGCCCTTCTCAAACGTTCAGGTAAGTTTAACGAAAACACCTTGACCTATGGAGATATTGTCGTCAACCTTTCAACGAATGAAGTGAAGGTGGAAGATACTCCTGTGGAACTACTCGGAAAAGAGTTTGAGTTATTGGTTTACTTCCTTCAAAATCAAAATGTTATTCTTCCCAAGACGCAAATTTTTGACCGTCTATGGGGGTTTGATAGCGATACAACGATTTCCGTTGTAGAAGTCTATGTCTCAAAAGTTCGTAAGAAATTGAAGGGAACAGCCTTTGCTGAGAATCTTCAAACCTTGCGTAGTGTCGGGTATATTTTAAAAGATGTTCAATAAACTAAAAAAAACATGGTATGCAGATGATTTCAGCTATTTCATTCGAAACTTTGGAGTGTTCACCCTGATCTTCTCTGCTATGACCTTGATTATCCTCCAGGTCATGCACTCGAGTCTCTACACTTCTGTTGATGAAAAACTCCAAGCCCTTAGTAGCAGTCCCCAAGCGGTTATCCAGCTAGCCTTGAATCGGGCAACTGAAGAGGTCAAGGATATTCAACCAGCAACAGCGGATGCCAACAAGGCTGAAATCAAACCCAATGTTAGCTCAAATACAGAAGTTTTACTTTTTGACAAGGATTTTAACCAACTCTTATTAGGGAACCGTTTTTTAGGCTTGGATAAGATCAAGCTAGACAAAAAAGAGTTGAATCATATTCGGCAAATCCAAGTTGTCAATAGCTACGGTCAGGAAGAAACCTACCGAATGATCTTGATGGAAACCAATTCTTCCTCCGTATCAAGCAATGTCAAATATGCGGCGGTTTTAATCAATACCAGCCAGCTCGAGCAAATCAGCCAAAACCACGAGCATTTAATTGTTGTAGTCATGGCTAGTTTCTGGCTCCTATCTTTAATTGCCAGTGTTTACCTGGCACGTGTCAGTGTCAAACCCTTGCTGGAAAGTATGCAAAAGCAGAAGTCCTTTGTTGAAAATGCGAGTCACGAACTGAGAACACCTTTGGCCGTTTTACAAAATCGTTTAGAAAATCTCTTTCGAAAACCAGAGGCAACGATTATGGAATCTAGCGAAAGCATTGCTTCTAGCCTCGAAGAAGTTCGCAACATGCGCTTTCTCACGACCAATCTTCTCAACCTTGCACGTCGCGATGATGGAATCAAACCAGAGATAGCAGAAGTTTCTCCACAATTCTTCAAAACAACCTTTGCCAACTATGAGTTGATTGCTTATGAAAATGATCGTGTTTTTGAGTATGAAAATCGAATTTACCGTCCATTCATGACCGATCAGTTGCTCCTAAAACAGCTCATGACCATCTTGTTTGATAATGCTATCAAGTATACTGAAGAAGATGGGAAAATTGAGTTTGTAGTCTATGCTACAGATCGCCACCTCTATCTTACAGTAACGGATAATGGAATTGGAATCTCAGCTGCTGACAAGAAGAAAATCTTTGACCGATTTTACCGTGTAGACAAGGCGAGAACCCGTCAGAAAGGTGGCTTTGGTCTTGGACTATCTTTAGCCAAGCAAATCGTAGATGCCTTACGAGGAACGATTAGCGTAAAAGATAACAAACCTAGAGGAACAATTTTTGAAGTTAAGATCGCTATTCAATCTCCTTCGAAACGTAAGAATAAATAAAAAAGACAGTTATATAACTGTCTTTTTTGATAACTAGAAAAGAGGCTGGTAGTAGTACCAACCTTTATTTTGAAAATTTTCGTTTCATTATCTTTCGTTGAAGTTGTAAAAGGGCGAAACTAATACCCATTGCAGCGATAAAGGATAAAGCTGTATTAAATTTTATAGCTAAAAAGATAAAACTAAACAGTGCCATAAAAATACAGAAACAAGCGATATTTACAAAAAATAAAATCTCTTTTAGGTTAGGGCCGACTGGGGCTTCAGGTGTGTAATCTTGGTAAAGCGGAGTTTGTTTCGATTCGGGAGCTTGTTCAAACTCATAAGCTTCTAGTTTTCTTGCGGACATGATTCTCTCCTTAACAGTACATAACTATTTTATCATTTTTTATGCAAAGAATTATTACAGAATTGTTACAAAACTACTAAAGTCTCTTATCAACTTCTAAGTCGCTCTTCTTGACACCTACTGGGAAAAGTGATAGCATGGATGTTACACTTAAAACAGATGACCTGACCTTCTCTTTTATAAATATACTGAGAAAGGAAAGGATAACTTATATAAATTGATAGCAAGCTGAGGCTTTTCCTAAGATGATTTGTTAAGTTGCTACCTGGATACTTTTGAAGAGTATTGATAGGAGTTGTTTTGAATGGATGATAAGACAGAGATTCTGTCTATTGGACTGGGTGGCCTTCTTGCTACCTCTTGGGAAAGTAAAAGGAGATAAGCATGTACCTTGCTATCAAAGAGATATTACGAAACAAACTTCGATATAGTTTGATCTTAACGACCATTTTTCTTATCGCTTTTATGGTCTTTTTTATGACTAGTCTAGCTCTTGGTCTTGTGCGAAACAACCGAGCAGCTATTGATAATTGGCAAGCGACGGGGGTGGTTTTATCTGACTACGCAAATGATAATTTGACGGCATCTTTTATTCCTGAAAAGGACTACAAGGATAAGAGTTCTGAAGAGGCTGCTCCATTGGGCTATATGTTCGCTGTAACCAATCTAGTCGATGGTAGTGAAAAGGTCAATGTTTCCATTTTTGCTCAAGACTGGGACGCTTTTATCTCACCTAGTTTGACGGAGGGACGTTATCCTGAAGGAGATGATGAGGTTGTCGTGGATCAGTCTTTTGAGAACTATGGGATGAAACTAGGTGATGCCATTCAGCTCAATGGAAGCGAGTCAAGTTACAAGATTGTAGGCCTGACTCAAGGAAATAAATTTTTCACTGAGCCTGTTGTCTTTACGAGTCTGACAACTTATTGGACCTTACAAGGAACCTTGAAGGCCAATCGTTCCATCTCTGCCTTGGTATTGAAAAATGACATAGAAGTGACTGGCGACGGACTGAAACAGATTTCCATTCCAAAAATGATATCGAAAATTCCTGGCTACACACCTCAGGTTAACGTATTTTCAGGAATGATTCTTGCTATGATTGTCATTACAGGCTTGATTGTGGGGATTTTTGTTTATATCATTACCATCCAAAAACTAGGACTTTATGGAATAATGCGGGCTCAGGGAATACAGATTAAAACCATTGTATGGTCTCTGTTCTGTCAAATTTTCCTCCTAGCTGGTATGGGGATTGCTTTAGCCTTGCTGGCAATCGGAGGAGTGATTTTAGTCTTACCAGCTACCTTCTTTTTCTATCCAAGTTGGATAGCCTACTCTGTCCTAAGTTTGGTAATTTGCTTGATGGCCCTTCTAGGTGGTGTCATTTCACTTCCACGCTTGCTAAAAGTGGACCCGATTACTGCGATTGCAGAATGATAAGGAGAATAGTATGACAACATTGATAGAAATGAATCAAGTGACAAAAACTTACGGGGAAGGAAAGATGAAAGTCGTAGCCCTGCATGAGACGAATTTTCAGCTAAATGCGGGAGAGTTCGTAGCTATCGTTGGGCCCTCTGGCTCTGGAAAGACGACCTTTCTAACAACTCTAGGACAACTTCAGGAAGCATCGAGTGGAAAGATTCTAGTCAAGGGGAAGGAAACAGGCAGTTTGACGGAGAAGGAGAAAACAGACCTCCGTTTTAGAGAGTTTGGCTTCATTCTTCAGGCTTCAAACTTAATTCCATTTCTAACGGTCAAGGAACAGCTTGACTTGATAGACAGACTGGATAAGGGAAAAAATAGTAAAAGTGACCGAAAAGAACTGTTTGACTTGTTGGATTTGGAAAAAGTTCAAAATCATTATCCCAAAGCTCTATCGGGTGGCGAACGTCAGCGTGCCGCGATTGCTAGAGCGCTCTATAACAATCCAAGCATTGTGCTTGCAGATGAGCCGACAGCCAGTCTTGACACTGAGCGTGCCTACCAAGTAACGGAGATGCTGGCTGCCATTGCCCATGAACAAGGTAGAGGAGTTGTTATGATTACGCATGATACTCGCCTTCTTGATAAGGTTGATCGTATTTATGTCATGAACGATGGCCACCTAGTTGAAGAAACACATGCATAAAATAGAGTGAATGGTACAAGTTACTGTTCACTTTTTTGATTGGGAAAGATAGAAACAAGTTTAACTTTTTGTGAAACTCTCAGTAACCATAGCTGATTTTTGAGAAATGTGGTATAATTTTTCTTATGGAAAAGATTATCATTACAGCAACTGCTGAAAGTATTGAACAAGTTGAACAGTTACTCGAAGCTGGCGTAGACCGTATCTATGTTGGTGAGAAAGATTTTGGCCTTCGTCTGCCAACGACTTTTAGTTATGAAGACTTACGCACCATCGCTAAGTTGGTTCATGAAGCAGGTAAAGAATTGATTGTTGCGGTTAATGCCCTCATGCACCAAGATATGATGGACCGTATCAAGCCTTTCCTAGACTTCTTGGAAGAAATCAAGACCGACTATATTAGTGTTGGGGATGCAGGTGTCTTTTACGTTGTCAATCGCGATGGTTATTCCTTTAAGACCATCTACGATGCTTCAACCATGGTGACAAGTAGTCGTCAGATTAACTTCTGGGGTCAAAAGGCTGGCGCATCTGAGGCGGTTTTGGCGCGTGAAATTCCATCTGCTGAACTCTTCAAGATGCCTGAGATTTTGGAAATTCCTGCTGAAGTGTTGGTTTATGGAGCTAGTGTCATTCACCATTCTAAGCGTCCGCTCTTGCAAAACTACTATAACTTCACGCACATCGATGATGAAAAGACACGTAAACGTGACCTCTTCTTGGCTGAACCAAGTGACCCAGAGAGCCATTATTCCATCTTTGAAGACAATCATGGTACCCACATCTTTGCAAATAACGACCTTGATTTGATGACCAAATTGACAGAACTAGTGGAGCATGGCTTTACTCACTGGAAACTCGAAGGGCTTTACACACCTGGTCAGAATTTTGTAGAAATTGCTAAACTTTTTATTCAAGCGCGTGGCTTGATCCAAGAGGGAAATTTCAGCCATGACCAAGCTTTCTTGTTAGATGAGGAAGTGCGCAAGTTACACCCCAAAAACCGTTTTCTCGATACAGGATTCTATGATTACGATCCGGATATGGTTAAATAGGACACCAAAACCCGAAATAAAAATGTTCGGGTTTTTCCAGTGTATCCATGAAATAAAAACGGATACATGTTATAATAAAAATAGCTCTTTAATGGAGGTGTTTAAGTGGAGAATCTGAAAAAGATGGCAGGTATCAAGGCTGCTGAGTTTGTCAAGGATGGTATGGTTGTTGGACTCGGTACTGGATCAACTGCCTACTATTTCGTAGAAGAAATCGGTCGTCGGATTAAGGAAGAAGGTTTGCAGATTACTGCAGTGACGACTTCCAGTGTGACTAGTAAACAGGCTGAGGATCTGAACATCCCGCTCAAGTCGATTGATCAAGTAGACTTGGTCGATGTGACGGTTGACGGGGCGGATGAAGTAGATAGTCAGTTCAACGGGATCAAAGGTGGTGGTGGTGCCCTTCTGATGGAGAAGGTTGTCGCAACGCCCTCAAAAGAATACATTTGGGTGGTGGATGAAAGCAAACTGGTAGAGAAACTAGGTGCTTTTAAATTGCCTGTGGAAGTGGTTCAGTATGGCGCAGAACAGGTCTTTCGTCGGTTTGAGCGAGCTGGTTACAAACCAAGTTTCCGTGAAAAAGATGGCCAACGTTTTGTGACCGATATGCAGAACTTTATCATTGACCTAGCCTTGGATGTCATTGAAGATCCGATTGCTTTCGGACAAGAATTGGACCATGTCGTTGGTGTCGTAGAGCATGGCTTGTTCAACCAAATGGTGGATAAGGTCATCGTAGCGGGACGAGATGGTGTTCAGATTTTAACTTCAACAAAAGCAAACTAATCAACATAATAAGGAGACAGACTATGTCAAAATTTAATCGTATTCACTTGGTGGTACTGGATTCTGTGGGAATCGGTGCTGCGCCAGATGCCAATAACTTTGTCAATGCAGGGGTTCCAGACGGTGCTTCTGATACACTAGGACATATTTCCAAAACAGTTGGTTTGAATGTGCCAAACATGGCTAAAATCGGTCTAGGAAATATTCCTCGTGAAACTCCTCTAAAGACTGTACCAGCTGAAAGCAATCCAACAGGTTATGCAACAAAATTGGAAGAAGTTTCCCTTGGTAAGGATACCATGACTGGTCACTGGGAAATCATGGGACTCAACATTACCGAGCCTTTCGATACTTTCTGGAACGGATTCCCAGAAGAAATCTTGACAAAGATCGAAGAATTTTCAGGACGCAAGGTCATTCGTGAAGCCAACAAACCTTACTCAGGTACGGCTGTTATCGATGATTTCGGACCACGCCAGATGGAAACTGGGGAGTTGATTATCTATACTTCAGCTGACCCTGTTTTGCAAATTGCTGCCCACGAAGACATCATTCCTTTGGATGAACTGTACCGTATCTGTGAATACGCTCGTTCGATTACCCTTGAGCGTCCTGCCCTTTTAGGTCGTATCATTGCCCGTCCATATGTTGGTGAGCCAGGTAACTTCACTCGTACAGCAAACCGTCGTGACTTGGCTGTATCTCCATTTGCACCGACTGTTTTAGATAAATTGAACGAAGCAGGTATCGATACGTACGCTGTTGGTAAAATCAACGATATCTTTAACGGTGCGGGTATCAACCATGACATGGGCCACAACAAGTCAAACAGCCATGGAATTGATACATTATTGAAGACCATGGGACTTGCTGAGTTTGAAAAAGGATTCTCTTTCACAAACTTAGTTGACTTTGATGCCCTTTATGGACACCGCCGCAATGCTCATGGTTACCGTGATTGCTTGCATGAGTTTGATGAGCGCTTGCCTGAAATTATCGCAGCCATGAGAGAGGATGACCTTCTCTTGATTACTGCTGACCATGGAAATGATCCAACCTATGCTGGAACTGACCATACTCGTGAATATATTCCACTTTTAGCTTACAGCCCTAGCTTTAAGGGAAATGGTCTCATTCCAGTTGGACATTTTGCAGATATCTCAGCGACAGTTGCGGATAACTTTGGTGTGGAAACTGCCATGATTGGGGAAAGTTTCTTAGATAAATTGGTATAAGATGAAACGCTATGCTTTACTGGTAAGGGGCATTAATGTCGGTGGCAAGAATAAGGTTGTTATGACGCAACTTCGTCAAGAATTGACAGAGTTGGGAGTGGAAAAAGTTGATACCTACATCAACAGTGGCAATATTTTCTTTACTTCGACAGATCCCAAAACCCAATTGGTTGAAAAGTTAGAGGATTTCTTTGCAGTCCATTATCCATTTATTCAGAGCTTTTCCTTGCTGAGTCAAGAGGATTTTGAAACGGAACTTGAAAATCTACCTGAATGGTGGACCAAAGATTTGGCACGAAAGGACGTCCTCTTTTACACGGAGGGCTTGGATGTTGCTCAGGTCATTGAGAAAGTTGAAAGTTTGGAACCGAAAGATGAAGTGGTTCATTTTGGAAGACTTGGGATTTTCTGGGGGAAATTCTCTGAAGAATCCTACTATGCAACTGCCTATCACAAGCACTTGCTCAAGATGCCTTTTTATCGCAACATCACCATTCGCAACGCAAAAACCTTTGACAAAATCGGTCAAATGCTAAAAAATAATAAAGGAGACACATAATGACATTTTTAGATAAGATCCAAGAAACAGCTGCTTTCCTGAAAGACAAGGGAATACTAGCGCCTGAGTTCGGTCTAATCCTTGGATCAGGACTTGGAGAATTGGCAGAAGAAATCGAAAATCCAGTTGTAGTAGATTATGCAGATATACCAAACTGGGGCCGTTCGACAGTAGTTGGTCACGCTGGTAAATTGGTATATGGTGACCTTGCAGGTCGAAAAGTCTTGGCTCTTCAAGGTCGTTTCCATTTCTACGAGGGAAATCCTCTTGAAGTCGTGACTTTCCCAGTACGTGTGATGAAAGTTCTCGGATGTGAAGGTGTCATTGTTACCAATGCAGCTGGAGGTATTGGATTTGGCCCTGGTACCTTGATGGCTATCTCAGACCATATCAATATGACGGGGCAAAACCCATTGATGGGTGAAAACTTGGATGATTTTGGTCCACGTTTCCCAGATATGTCTAAAGCCTACACTCCAGAATACCGTGCTACTGCGCATGAAGTGGCTAAGAAACTTGGTATCAAGCTTGATGAAGGTGTCTATATTGGTGTAACAGGTCCGACTTATGAAACACCTGCAGAGATTCGTGCCTATAAGACATTGGGAGCAGATGCAGTTGGTATGTCCACTGTTCCTGAAGTTATTGTGGCCGCTCACTCAGGCTTGAAAGTTCTAGGAATTTCATGTATTACGAACCATGCTGCTGGTTTCCAAGAAGAACTCAACCACGAGGAAGTTGTAGAAGTGACTGAACGTGTCAAAGGTGATTTCAAAGGCTTGCTTAAAGCGATTCTTGCTGAATTGTAATGCCATGAGAGTTCACTTTATTTTACATGAGACATTTGAGGTTCCAGGCGCATATCTAAAATGGGCTATAGAACGAGGTCATCAAATTACATCAACAAAGGTTTATGAAAAAGAACCTCTTCCTGAAACAATTGACGGGATTGATTTTCTGATTGTCATGGGTGGTCCTCAATCACCTGATGAGGATAGAGAAAACTTCCCATACTATGATCCAAAGGCTGAGCTTGCTTTTATGAAAGAAGCGATTGCTACAGATATTTATATTGTTGGTGTCTGTCTTGGTGCGCAACTCCTATCTGTTGCCTACGGTGCGAAGTATGAACATAGTCCAGAGCGCGAAATCGGCGTTTATCCTGTGACATTGACGATGCAAGGTCTAACAGATCCTCATGTCAGCTTGTTCGGAGAAACCATAGAAACCGGCCACTGGCACGGTGATATGCCAGGGCTGACAGATGAAGCTGTCGTCTTGGCGACCAGTCAAGGTTGTCCACGCCAAATTATTCGCTTCAGTCCGAAACATTATGCCTTTCAGGCTCATTTGGAATTTGATCCAGACGCAGTAGAATTATTGATTGCTGCGGATGGTGAGGAGAAATTAAGAGAGCAAAGTGAAAAGTTGCCTTTTGTTCAAACACCAGAAGAATTACGTGGAAACGATTATTCTGAAATGAATGCAAAACTGTATGCATTTTTAGATTCATTGATAAACTAGGAACTACAGAAAGGCAGAGTATCTGAGTTATAGTCAAACTCGGGCTAATTGTTCTGTGAAATATTTAATTTTAAAATCAAGAAAGAAAGGATGGGTAAACCGTATTTGTTGAACTGAATACGGGCGGAGAACTGTGTAAAAAAGATAAACTGTCTAGCATCTGTGATGCGTCGTCAGTTTCCTATTTTTACTTTGTTCTCTGTCGCTATCCTAAATATAAAAAAAGAAAGGTAGAGTGGAGTGTTCTAATTTGAACACGAGCGGAAACTTTTCTAAAAACATTGAAAGGTAGGGTAGTTTGGTTTTGAATTGAACCCGGTCTAGTCTTCTCAATATCATCAAAATTAAGAAAGAAAGGAATTGAACCCACCCTAAAAGCAGTGGGAAAAAGATAGTTGGTCTAGCGAGCATCGCTCACTGCGCCCAACTCCTATTTTCCCTTCGCTTTTTGACGGGTTTGGTATCTTATATTATGTCTATCCATATTGCTGCTCAGCAAGGTGAAATTGCTGATAAAATTCTTCTTCCGGGGGATCCTCTTCGTGCGAAATTTATTGCGGAGACCTTCCTTGAAGATGCTGTTTGTTTTAACGAAGTGCGGAACATGTTTGGCTATACTGGTACTTACAAGGGCCACCGTGTATCTGTCATGGGAACTGGGATGGGGATGCCTTCCATTTCGATCTACGCGCGTGAGTTGATTGTGGACTACGGTGTAAAGAAATTGATCCGTGTGGGAACTGCGGGTTCGTTAAACGAGGATGTTCATGTCCGTGAATTGGTTTTGGCGCAAGCAGCTGCAACCAACTCAAACATCATCCGCAATGACTGGCCACAGTATGATTTCCCACAAATCGCTAGCTTTGATTTGCTAGACAAGGCCTACCATATCTCCAAAGAACTTGGTATGACAACCCACGTTGGGAACGTCTTGTCATCAGATGTCTTTTACTCAAACTACTTTGAAAAGAACATCGAGCTTGGTAAATGGGGAGTCAAGGCTGTGGAAATGGAAGCAGCAGCTCTTTACTATCTTGCTGCCCAACACCACGTTGATGCCCTTGCTATCATGACCATTTCTGATAGCTTGGTCAATCCAGATGAAGACACCACTGCAGAAGAACGCCAAAATACCTTCACCGATATGATGAAGGTTGGTTTGGAAACCTTGATTGCAGAGTAAAATGTAAAAGAAAATCCTGATTTCAAGTGGAATCAGGATTTTTTCATAGATGCGATTTTTTCGGGGTCTGGTGTAACGCGAAGGGTCTTTTGTCCAGTGTAGGTTACAAAGCCAGGTTTTCCACCTGTTGGTTTGTTGAGTTTTTTCACTTCAATCATATCTACTTGCACGAGATTTGACAAGCGCCCTTTGGAGAAGTAGGCAGCTAGCTCCGCTGCATCTGTCTTAACTTCGTCAGAAGGGTCAAGATTTCCTGAGATGACGACGTGGCTTCCAGGGATGTCCTTGGCATGGAACCAGAGTTCTTCTTTGCGGGCCATTTTAAAGGTCAATTCCTCGTTTTGCAGATTGTTTCGTCCGACATAGATGATGGTCTTGCCATCGCTCGCCAGATACTGTTCTGGTTTTTTGCGTTTCTGGATTTTCTCGCGTTGGCGTCTTCTAATGAAGCCTGTTTGGATCAATTCTTCACGGATTTCAGCGATTTCCTCCAGCCCAGCTTGATTGAGAACAGTCTCAACACTTTCTAGATAGAGAATGGTTGCCTTGGTTTCTTCAATCAGTTCAGTCAGATATTTGACAGCTTCTTTGAGTTTCTGGTAGCGTTTAAAATAGCGTTGGGCATTCTGACTGGGTGTTAGAGCCTTATCAAGCGCAATAGTGATAGGTTGATTGGTGTAGTAGTTGTCCAAGGTAACCTGATCTTGGTCATTAGGTACTTGGTGAAGGAAGGTTGTCAACAATTCCCCTTTTTGGCGAAAATCCTCAGCGTTGTCTGTCGCCAGTAATTCTTTTTCTTGTTTTTTGAGTTTGTGGCGATTTTTCTGAAGTTCATTTTCAACACGGCGAATGAGTTCACTGGCCTGCTGTTTGACGCGATCGCGCTCTGCCTTGTCCTTATAGTAGGTATCCAAGAGCTCTGAAAGGCTGGCAAAAGGCTCTCCTACACGATTGGCAAAAGGAACTGGACTGAAGGAGGTCTCCGTTAGGTAAGGCTTGGTTTCTTGACCAAAAAAGTTACGGAAAGTGGAAAGTTTTTCACTAACCAGTATGCTTTCCAATTCATTTGCCGTATCGCGTCCTAGACCTTGAAAGAGACTTTGAAGATTTTTAGCTGTTAATTCCCGTGTTTGCAGGATTTCAAAGAGCTTTTCATCCTTGACTGTAAAAGGATTGAGAGATTCGGTACTTGGCGGAGCGATATAGGTCGATCCAGGAAGCAGGGTGCGGTAGCTATTTTGTGAAAAGCCAACGTGTTTAATGACTTCGAGGATTTTATGGCTACTTTTATCCACGAGGAGAATATTACTGTGTTTGCCCATGATCTCGATAATCAGAGTCGCCTGGATGTGATCCCCAATCTCGTTTTTATTGGAAACGGTGATCTCTACGATACGGTCATTTTCCACCTGCTCAATTGACTCAATCATAGCACCCTGCAAATACTTTCTCAAAACCATGATAAAAGTAGAAGGTTGGGCTGGATTTTCAAAGGTCGTTTGGGTCAGCTGGATGCGACCAAAAACGGGATGAGCAGAGAGGAGCAGGCGATGGCTTTGGCGATTGCTACGGATTTGCAAGACCAACTCTTGTTCAAAAGGTTGATTGATCTTCTGAATGCGACCATTGACCAACTCGCTTCGCAATTCCTCAACCATGTGGTGTAAAAAAAATCCGTCAAATGACATCGTTCTCTCCTTGTGATTGTATTCCATAGTATTATATCAAAAAGGTAGAATAAAATCATGGAAATATGGTATAATAAAGCCAAGTAAAGAGAATCGAGAAGTACATGTATATTGAAATGGTAGATGAAACTGGTCAAGTTTCACAAGAAATCTTGCAACAAACCCAAGAAATTTTGGAATTTGCAGCCCAAAAAATAGGAAAAGAAGACAAGGAGATGGCAGTTACTTTTGTGACCAATGAGCGTAGTCACGAACTCAACCTCGAGTATCGTGATACAGATCGCCCGACAGATGTCATCAGCCTTGAATATAAACCGGAATTGGACATCTCCTTTGATGAGGAAGATTTGCTTGAAAACCCTGAATTAGCAGAGATGATGTCCGAGTTTGATGCCTACATTGGGGAACTGTTCATCTCTATCGATAAAGCGCATGAGCAGGCTGAGGAATACGGTCACAGCTTTGAGCGTGAGATGGGCTTCTTGGCAGTACACGGCTTTTTACACATTAACGGCTATGATCACTACACTCCGGAAGAAGAAGCGGAGATGTTCGGTTTACAAGAAGAAATTTTGACAGCCTATGGACTCACAAGACAATAAACGAAAATGGAAAAATCGTGACCTGATTTCTAGTTTAGAATTTGCCCTGACAGGCATTCTGACTGCTATCAAGGAAGAACGCAATATGCGAAAGCATGCAGTGACGGCTCTAGTAGTCATCCTTGCAGGTTTTGTTTTTCAGGTGTCACGAATCGAATGGCTCTTTCTCCTGATGAGCATTTTCTTGGTAGTAGCCTTTGAGATTATTAATTCTGCTATTGAAAATGTGGTGGATTTAGCCAGTCACTATCACTTTTCTATGTTGGCAAAGAAAGCCAAGGACATGGCGGCTGGTGCCGTACTTGTGGTTTCTCTTCTTGCCGCGGTGATTGGTGCACTTATCTTTCTCCCACGCATTTGGGATATATTATTTTAAAGATTAAGAGGAAATTATGACATTTAAATCAGGCTTTGTAGCCATTTTAGGACGTCCCAATGTTGGGAAGTCAACCTTTTTAAATCACGTTATGGGGCAAAAGATTGCTATCATGAGTGACAAGGCGCAAACAACGCGCAATAAAATCATGGGGATTTACACCACGGATAAGGAGCAAATCGTCTTTATCGACACACCTGGGATTCACAAGCCTAAGACGGCTCTTGGAGATTTCATGGTGGAATCTGCCTACAGTACTCTGCGTGAAGTGGATACTGTTCTATTCATGGTGCCAGCTGATGAGCCACGTGGTAAGGGCGACGATATGATTATCGAGCGTCTGAAAGCTGCCAAGGTTCCTGTGATTCTGGTGGTCAATAAGATTGACAAGGTCCATCCAGACCAGCTTTTGTCTCAGATTGATGACTTTCGTAATCAGATGGACTTTAAGGAAATTGTTCCGATCTCAGCCCTTCAGGGAAATAATGTTTCTCGTTTAATTGACATCCTTAGTGAAAATCTAGAGGAAGGGTTCCAGTATTTTCCAGCTGATCAAATCACAGACCATCCAGAGCGTTTCTTGGTTTCAGAGATGATTCGTGAGAAAGTCTTGCACCTAACTCGTGAAGAGATTCCTCACTCAGTTGCAGTGGTAGTTGACTCCATGAAGCGTGACGAAGAGACAGACAAGGTTCATATCCGGGCAACCATCATGGTTGAGCGTGATAGTCAAAAAGGTATTATCATCGGTAAAGGTGGCGCCATGCTTAAGAAAATTGGGACCATGGCCCGTCGTGATATCGAACTCATGCTAGGGGACAAGGTTTTCCTAGAAACTTGGGTCAAGGTCAAGAAAAACTGGCGTGATAAAAAGCTAGATTTGGCTGATTTTGGCTATAATGAAAAAGAATACTAAGTAGAGGTGGGCTCATGCCTGCTTCTTGTTTTTACAGAAGGAGGATTTATGCCTGAATTACCTGAGGTTGAAACGGTTCGTCGTGGCTTAGAAAAATTGATTTTGGGAAAGAAGATTTCTAATATAGAGATTGCTTATCCCAAGATGATCAAGACAGATTTGGACGAGTTTCAAAAGGAAGTGCCTGGCCAAGTAATTGAGTCCATGGGACGCCGTGGCAAGTATCTGCTTTTCTACCTGACAGACAAGGTCTTGATTTCTCATCTACGAATGGAGGGAAAGTATTTCTACTATCCAGACCAGGTACCTGAACGCAAGCATGCCCATGTTTTCATTCGGTTTGAAGATGGAGGAACGCTTGTTTATGAGGACGTACGCAAGTTTGGTACCATGGAACTGCTGTCACCTGACCTTTTGGAGGCCTACTTTGTTTCTAAAAAACTAGGGCCTGAGCCAATAGAGCAAGACTTTGATTTGCAGTCCTTCCAAGCTGCCCTAGCCAAATCTAAAAAGCCTATCAAATCCCACCTTCTAGACCAAACCTTGGTCGCTGGTCTTGGAAATATCTATGTGGATGAGGTTCTCTGGCGAGCCCAGGTCCATCCAGCTAGACCTTCCCAGACTTTGACAGCAGCAGAAGCGTCAGCTATTCATGACCAGACCATTGCTGTTTTGGGACAGGCAGTTGAAAAGGGCGGCTCTACCATTCGAACCTATACCAATGCCTTTGGGGAAGACGGAACCATGCAGGACTTCCATCAGGTCTATGATAAGACTGGACAAGCATGTTCCCGCTGTGGCACCCTCATTGAGAAATTCCAGCTCGGTGGACGAGGAACTCATTTTTGTCCTCGGTGTCAAAGGAGGGACTGATGGGAAAAATCATCGGAATCACGGGAGGAATTGCCTCGGGTAAGTCAACTGTGACAAATTTCCTAAGAGAAAAAGGCTTTCAAGTGGTCGATGCTGACGCAGTCGTCCATGATCTACAAAAACCTGGGGGTCGCCTTTATCAGGTCTTAGTCCAGCATTTTGGTCAGGAAATTATCTTAGAAAATGGAGAACTCAATCGCCCTCTCCTAGCTAGTCTTATCTTTTCAAATCCTGAAGAGCGGGAATGGTCTAAGCAAACACAAGGAGAGATCATTCGTGAGGAACTGGCAGCATTGCGAGATCAGTTAGCTCAGACAGAAGCAATTTTTTTCATGGATATTCCCCTGCTTTTTGAACAGGGATATGCCAACTGGTTTGATGAAACGTGGCTGGTCTATGTGGACTATGATATCCAATTAGAACGTTTCATGAAACGGGATCATCTTTCTAAGGAAGTAGCAGAGTCCCGTCTTTCCGCCCAGTGGTCTTTAGAAGAAAAGAAAAAACTAGCGAGTCGTATATTAGATAATAATGGCAGTCGTGATCAGCTTGTAAGTCAAGTAGTCAAGTTACTTGAAGGAGGCGATAGCTGTGCAAGAGATTAGTTGGAAAGATAATCTTCGTGTCGCCTGGTTTGGTAGCTTTCTAACGGGAGCCAGTATATCCTTAGTCGTCCCTTTTATGCCTATCTTTGTGGAGCAGTTGGGAATCGAGCAGGATCAAGTTGCTTTCTATGCTGGATTAGCCATCTCAGTTTCAGCTGTTTCAGCAGCTTTAGTTTCTCCCATCTGGGGCATTCTTGCTGACAAGTACGGTCGAAAACCCATGATGATTCGAGCAGGCCTTGCCATGACCATCACCATGGGAGGTTTGGCCTTCGTGCCGAATATCTATTGGCTAATCTTTCTTAGATTACTAAATGGTGTATTTACAGGTTTCGTTCCAAATGCGACGGCTTTAATAGCCAGTCAAGTTCCTAAGGATAAGTCTGGCTATGCTTTGGGGACTTTATCAACGGGAGTAGTAGCTGGAACCCTAACGGGCCCCTTTGTTGGGGGCCTGGTTGCTGAAATTTTTGGTATTCGAAATGTTTTTCTGTTGATTGGTGCCTTCTTGTTTTTAGCTGCACTCTTAACCATTTTCTTTATCAAGGAGGATTTTCAGCCAATAGCTAAGGAGAAAGCAATACCAACAAAGGAATTGTTTGCTTCAATCAAGCACTCTCATCTTTTGATTAGTTTATTTTTGACTACCTTTGTCATACAATTTTCAGCTCAATCCATTGGTCCCATTCTGGCTCTCTATGTGCGGGACTTAGGGCAGAACGAAAATCTCCTCTTCGTCTCAGGCTTGATTGTATCTAGTATGGGATTTTCTAGTATGATGAGCGCTGGAGTGATGGGAAAGCTTGGTGATAAGCTAGGGAATCATCGACTTCTGATTCTGGCTCAGATGTATTCAGTCATCATCTACCTTCTTTGTGCCAGTGCGACCAGTCCCCTTGAACTCGGTTTGTATCGTTTTCTCTTTGGTTTAGGAACGGGAGCTCTCATACCGGGGGTTAATGCCCTTCTTAGCAAATTGACTCCAAAATCAGGTATTTCAAGGATTTTCGCCTTCAACCAAGTCTTTTTTTACCTCGGTGGAGTGATTGGACCTATGGCGGGATCCGCAGTTGCAGGATATTTGGGCTACCATGCTGTCTTTTATGCGACAGCAGCCTGTGTGGCTTTTAGTTGTTTATGTAACTTAGTTCAATTTAGATCATTATTAAAAGTAAAGGAAATCTCGTGCGAGTAAAAATTAATCTCAAATGCTCCTCTTGTGGTAGCATGAATTATCTAACTAGTAAGAACTCCAAAACCCATCCAGACAAGATTGAAGTTCTAAAATATTGTCCAAAGGAAAGAAAAGTGACTTTACATCTTGAATCTAAGTAGAATTTATGGTAAAATAATAGGGATTTTAAGGAGTTTGATATGTATAACCTATTATTAACCATTTTATTAGTATTATCTGTTGTGATTGTGATTGCGATTTTCATGCAACCAACTAAGAACCAATCCAGCAATGTATTTGATGCCAGCTCAGGTGATTTGTTTGAACGTAGTAAAGCGCGTGGTTTTGAAGCTGTGATGCAACGTTTGACAGGTATTTTAGTCTTTTTCTGGCTAGCCATTGCCTTAGCATTGACGGTATTATCAAGTAGATAAGAAATGGGCGAGACTAGGTCTTAGCCTATTTTTATTTTGAATGATGTTTACTAAAGTTATCACTCAAAAAAATTTTAAAAATATAGAAAGAAAACATGAAAGATAAAATTAAAGAATATTTGCAAGAGAAGGGGCGAGTGACGGTAAATGACCTAGCTCAGGCTCTCGGAAAGGATGGATCCAAGGATTTCCGTGAGTTGATTAAGACCCTGTCTCTCATGGAAAGAAAACACCAGATTCGATTTGGAAAAGATGGCAGCCTCACCTTGGACCAGAAGAAGAAACACGAAATCACCCTCAAAGGGGTTTTTCATGCCCATAAAAATGGCTTTGGCTTTGTCAGTCTGGAAGGCGAAGAGGACGACCTTTTTGTAGGGAAAAACGATGTCAACTACGCTATTGATGGCGATACCGTTGAAGTGGTCATCAAGAAAGTTGCTGACCGCAACAAGGGAACAGCTGCCGAAGCTAAAATTATTGATATCTTAGAACACAGCCTGACGACAGTTGTCGGGCAAATCGTTTTGGATCAGGAAAAACCTAAGTATGCTGGCTACATTCGTTCAAAGAATCAGAAAATCAGCCAACCGATTTATGTGAAGAAACCGGCTATCAAGTTGGAAGGTACAGAGGTTCTCAAGGTCTTTATCGACAAATACCCAAGTAAGAAACATGATTTCTTTGTCGCTAGTGTCCTTGATGTGGTGGGGCACTCGACTGATGCTGGGATTGACGTTCTTGAAGTCTTGGAATCCATGGATATTGTTTCAGAATTTCCAGAAGCTGTTCTCAAGGAGGCAGAAAGTGTACCAGAAGCTCCGTCTCAAAAGGATATGGAAGGTCGTCTGGACCTGAGAGATGAGCTTACCTTTACCATTGACGGCGCGGATGCCAAGGACTTGGACGACGCAGTTCACATCAAGCCTTTGAAAAATGGCAATATCGAACTCGGAGTTCACATCGCGGATGTTTCCTACTACGTGACTGAGGGTTCTGCCCTTGACAAGGAAGCCCTTAACCGCGCGACTTCTGTCTACGTGACAGACCGAGTGGTCCCAATGCTTCCAGAACGTTTGTCAAATGGCATCTGCTCTCTCAATCCTCAAGTCGATCGCTTGACCCAGTCTGCCATTATGGAAATTGATAAACATGGTCGTGTGGTTCATTACACCATTACCCAAACTGTTATCAAGACTAGTTTTCGTATGACCTATAGCGCTGTCAATGACATACTGGCTGGCGATGAGGAAAAAAGACAAGAGTTTAAGAAAATTGTTCCTAGTATCGAACTCATGGCCAAGCTTCACGAAAGGCTAGAAAACATGCGTGAGAAACGTGGTGCCCTGAATTTTGATACCAGCGAAGCTAAGATTCTGGTGGATAAAAAAGGCAAGCCTGTGGATATTGTCCTCCGTCAACGCGGTGTTGCCGAGCGGATGATCGAGTCCTTTATGTTAATTGCTAACGAAACAGTTGCAGAGCACTTTAGCAAGCTGGACCTCCCTTTCATTTATCGGATTCACGAGGAGCCCAAGGCTGAAAAGGTGCAAAAGTTTATTGATTACGCTTCGAGCTTTGGATTGCGAATTTATGGAACTGCTAGCGAAATTAGTCAGGAGGCCCTTCAAGATATCATGCGTGCGGTTGAGGGAGAACCCTATGCGGATGTATTATCCATGATGCTTCTCCGTTCCATGCAACAGGCTCGCTATTCAGAGCACAATCATGGTCACTATGGTCTTGCTGCTAACTATTACACTCATTTCACCAGTCCGATTCGCCGTTATCCAGACCTCCTTGTCCACCGTATGATTCGGGACTATGGTCGTTCCAAGGAAATAGCAGAGCATTTTGAACAAGTGATTCCAGAGATTGCAACCCAGTCTTCCAACCGTGAACGTCGTGCCATCGAGGCAGAGCGTGAAGTCGAAGCCATGAAAAAGGCTGAGTACATGGAAGAATACGTGGGTGAAGAGTACGACGCAGTTGTATCCAGCATTGTCAAGTTCGGTCTCTTTGTCGAATTGCCAAATACAGTCGAGGGCTTGATTCACATCACTAATCTACCTGAATTTTATCATTTCAATGAACGGGATTTGACTATCCGTGGGGAGAAATCAGGAACAACCTTCCGTGTAGGTCAGCAGATTCGCATTCGAGTTGAAAGAGCCGATAAGATGACAGGTGAGATTGACTTCTCTTATATCCCAAGTGAGTTTGATGTCATCGAAAAAGGCTTGAAACAAGCTGGGCGCAAAGACAGAGGTCGTGGCTCAAGTCGTCGTTCAGACAAGAAGGAAGACAAGAGAAAATCAGGGCGCTCAAGTGATAAGCACAAGCATTCACAAAAAGATAAAAAGAAAAAAGGCAAGAAACCTTTTTACAAAGAAGTAGCTAAGAAAGGAGCCAAGCATGGCAAAGGGCGAGGGAAAGGTCGTCGCACAAAATAAAAAGGCGCACCACGACTATACAATCGTAGATACGCTAGAGGCAGGAATGGTCCTGACCGGAACTGAAATCAAGAGCGTTCGAGCTGCTCGAATCAATCTCAAGGACGGCTTTGCCCAAGTAAAAAATGGGGAAGTCTGGCTGAGCAATGTTCATATCGCCCCTTACGCAGAGGGCAATATCTGGAACCAGGAACCTGAACGCCGCCGCAAACTCCTGCTCCATAAGAAGCAAATTCAAAAATTGGAACAAGAGACCAAAGGGACAGGAATGACCCTTGTACCCCTCAAAGTCTATATCAAAGATGGCTACGCCAAGCTTCTTTTAGGACTTGCTAAAGGGAAACATGACTATGACAAACGGGAGTCGATCAAGCGACGTGAACAAAACCGCGACATCGCGCGTGTGATGAAAGCTGTCAATCAGCGTTAAGAAGAGGAAGTAAAATGGAAAAATTAATTGCCTATAAACGGATGCCCTTGTGGAATAAACAGACCATGCCTGAAGCTGTTCAGCAAAAGCACAATACTAAAGTCGGCACTTGGGGAAAAATTACTGTCTTGAAGGGGGCACTCAAGTTTATTGAGTTGACTGAAGATGGTGAGGTTCTAGCTGAGCACCTCTTTGAGGCAGGAGCTGACAATCCTATGGCACAACCGCAAGCCTGGCACCGAGTAGAGGCTGCAACAGACGATGTAGAGTGGTACTTAGAATTTTATTGTAAACCTGAGGATTATTTCCCTAAGAAATACCAGACCAATCCAGTCCATTCAGAGGTCCTTGAGGCCATGCAGACGGTGAAACCAGGAAGAGCCTTGGATTTGGGTTGTGGTCAAGGCCGTAACTCTCTCTTTCTTGCACAGAATGGTTTTGATGTGACAGCTGTGGATCAAAATGAATTGTCCCTTGAAATCTTGCAAAGCATCGTAGAGCAAGAGGATCTAGACATGCCTGTCGGACTTTATGATATCAATTCAGCCAGCATTAGCCAAGACTATGATTTTATCGTATCGACAGTTGTTCTCATGTTCCTTCAAGCTGACCGTATTCCAGCTATCATCCAAAATATGCAGGAGCAAACTACTGTTGGAGGATACAACCTTATCGTCTGTGCCATGGATACGGAGGATTATCCTTGCTCAGTCAACTTCCCATTCACATTTAAAGAAGGGGAGTTGGCGGACTACTACAAGGATTGGGAATTGGTCAAGTACAATGAAAATCCAGGACATCTGCACCGTCGTGATGAAAATGGCAATCGCATTCAACTCCGATTTGCGACCATGTTAGCCAAGAAAATCAAGTAAATCAAACCCAACCCAGCGAATAGAAACCACTTTGCAAGGTTTCTATTCGTTTTATTTTTTGCGGCAGTAGAATTGGACAAACTTAATTTTATGCTATACTAGAAGTAGGAAATGTGAGCAGTAGAGCTGTATTGCTGTCACTCTCGGCGCAAGAAAGTGTAGATGATGGAGGTGATCAAATGGCGAGTCTTTTGGTGGAATTGTATGATCGGCATGTATTGGAAAAGAATGTCTACCAAGCCTTTGTCAGTGATTGTGACGAGATTCTCTTCCTTTCTTTGACAAAAATAAGCAATGAAGAGAAAGTCTCTCTCCGTCAGTTTATCATGGAAGAAGTCCCCCATATCCACCGTGTGACCTATCGTAAGTTATCTTTAGAACAACTGTCTGATCAGTTAGACTATTGTCTAGCAGGCTATGACCAAGTCCTTCTCGATGTGTTTGGCGGAGATTCACTACTAGCCCTATCTCTCTATCAATATGGCTTGGATCGCCGCCTCCCCATCGTTGCCATGGATGTTGAACGAGGAAAACAATACAAGTGGGTAGCTGGCCAGTTGGAAAAAGAAGATTTGGACATTCCAACCCTAAGCATCCAACAGTTGATAGCCTTGCGTGGTGGAAAAATGCTCAAATCCAAACACCCTATCCACTCAGTTGAGCAAATTGCGGCTATTAAAAAACTAGCCAGCTCTGCTATTGCCAATCCCGCCCACTGGTACCAAGTAACCCAATTTTTCTCTCTAGCTAAGACCAATGACCTGCATGCTGAGACCGAAAAGATACTGGAAAACAATGGCAAGTATTATCACTATCCAAAATCCCTTATTCCTTTACTTGTGGAAGCAGGGATGCTTTGTATTGAAAGCGAGGACAAGAAACGAGTAGCATACAGTTTTCCAAGTCAAGAAGCCCAAGTCTTTTGTCGCAATAAGGGACATATTTTAGAGGTATATCTCTATCTCTTGGCGCTTGAATCTCAGCTGTTTGATGAGTGCATGATAGGAGGTGAGATTGATTGGAATGGCATCTTTCCAGAGGCGGATAATGTCCAAAATGAGATTGATGTTATTCTGAGAAAGGGCCGCTCGATTACCTTTATCTCCTGCAAGATGACAGATTTATCAGTTGAAGCCATCAACGAACTAGAAGTCTACGCTAATCATTTTGCTGGGGAGAGTTGCCTCAAGTTAATTGTCTGTACGGGGAAAATCAATCCTGCTTATGCCAATCGCTGCCAAGAATACGGCGTGCTGGTCATTAGAAGTGAGCAGATTTCCAATCTCATTCCCATGCTAAAAAAATATTCTAAGAGACAAAAAAGATAAGAGATAATATCATGAAAGGCTGGAATTCCAGTCTTTTTTGCTTCTTTTTCGAATAAATGAGAAAAGGAGGTAGCCCATGTTTGTAGCCAGAGATGCCAAGGGGAATTTGGTGAATGCCCTTGAAAAAGATGTGACCAAGCAAGCCTATACTTGTCCAGCCTGTGGGGGCGGACTACGATTACGTCAAGGACAGAGTATTCGAACGCACTTTGCCCATGAAAGGTTAAGAGATTGCATCGCTATTTTTGAAAATGAAAGTCCAGAACACTTGGGCAACAAAGAGGCCCTTTATCACTGGGCCAAGAAGGACAGTCAGGTCGCCTTAGAATATAGTCTGCCTGAGATTCAGCAGGTTGCGGATGTTCTTGTCAATGAGAAACTAGCTCTGGAGGTTCAGTGCAGCCCCTTGTCTCAAAAGCTTTTAGGTGATAGAAGCCAAGGATACCGTAGCCAAGGCTATCAGGTTATCTGGCTACTGGGAGAAAAACTCTGGTTAAAAGAGCGATTAACACAATTGCAAAGGGGATTTCTCTATTTTAGTCAAAATATGGGTTTCTATGTTTGGGAACTGGATCTCAAAAAACAAGTTTTGAGACTCAAATATCTTTTGCATCAGGACCTACGTGGCAAGATTCATTTTCAGGTCAAAGAATTTCCCTATGGAAAAGGAAATCTCTTGGAAATCCTACGATTTCCTTATCAAAAACAAAAACTGCCTCGTTTTGCAGTTGTGCAAGATCCCACTATCTGTCACTACATTCGCCAGCAGTTGTACTACCAAACGTCCTACTGGATGAAGAAGCAGGAGGAAGCTTATTATCAAGGAGACAATCTATTAAACCATCAACTGGACGACTGGTATCCCCAGGTCAGACCGATAGAGTCAGGTGATTTTTTGCAGATTGAAACGGATTTGACTAGCTATTATAGAAATTTTCAGGCTTACTATCAAAAAAATCCGAAAAATAATCGCCAAAAGCTCTATCCACCAGCCTTTTATCACTTATATTTCTCAAAAAATGTGGTAAAATAGAAAGGATGGAGGAATCTTATGGTATTACAACGACATGAAATAAATGAAAAAGATACATGGGATCTTTCAACAATCTACCCAACAGACCAGGCTTGGGAAGAAGCCTTGAAAGATTTAACTGAAAAAGTACAAACAGCATCTCAGTATGAGGGGCATCTCCTGGATAGCGCAGACAGTTTGCTTGAGATTACAGAATTCTCACTTGACTTGGAACGCCAAGTTGAAAAGCTTTATGTCTATGCGCATATGAAAAATGACCAGGACACACGTGAAGCCAAGTATCAAGAGTACTATGCTAAGGCAATGACCCTATACAGTCAGTTAGAACAAGCCTTTTCATTCTATGAACCTGAGTTTATGGAGATTAGCGAAGAACAGTATGCGGCCTTCCTAGAAGCTCAACCAAAACTCCAAGTTTACAAGCACTTTTTTGACAAGCTCTTGCAAAAGAAAGACCATGTTCTTTCGCAACGTGAGGAAGAATTGCTTGCTGGAGCAGGAGAAATCTTTGGTTCTGCTAGTGAAACCTTCGCTATTTTGGACAATGCGGATATTAGCTTCCCATACGTGCTTGATGACGAAGGCAATGAAGTGCAACTCTCACACGGTACTTACATCCGTTTGATGGAGTCTAAAAACCGTGAAGTGCGTCGTGGTGCCTATGAAGCCCTTTATGCGACATACGAGCAATTTCAACACACTTATGCTAAGACTTTGCAGACAAATGTTAAGGTGCAAAACTACCGAGCAAAAGTTCGCAATTATAAGAGTGCTCGCCATGCAGCCCTTGCAGCAAACTTTGTTCCAGAAAGTGTCTATGATAATCTAGTAGCAGCAGTTCGCAAGCATTTGCCACTCTTGCATCGTTACCTAGAACTTCGTTCTAAAATCTTGGGGATTTCCGACCTCAAGATGTACGATGTCTACACACCGCTTTCGTCAGTAGATTATAGCTTTACCTACGAAGAAGCCTTGAAAAAGGCAGAAGAGGCCTTGGCGGTTTTAGGTGACGACTACTTGAGCCGTGTCAAACGTGCCTTCAGTGAGCGTTGGATTGATGTCTATGAAAACCAAGGCAAGCGTTCTGGTGCCTACTCTGGTGGTTCTTATGATACCAATGCCTTTATGCTTCTCAACTGGCAGGACAATCTAGACAATCTTTTTACCCTTGTCCATGAGACAGGTCACAGTATGCACTCCAGCTATACTCGTGAAACCCAACCTTATGTTTACGGAGATTATTCTATCTTCTTGGCTGAGATTGCCTCAACGACTAACGAAAATATCTTGACAGAGAAATTGTTGGAAGAAGTAGAAGACGATGCGACTCGTTTTGCAATTCTCAATAACTTCCTAGACGGTTTCCGTGGAACAGTCTTCCGTCAAACTCAATTCGCTGAGTTTGAACATGCCATCCACCAAGCAGATCAAAATGGAGAAGTCTTGACAAGTGATTTCCTCAATAAGCTCTACGCTGACCTGAACCAAGAGTACTATGGACTCAGCAAGGAAGACAATCCTCAGATCCAATACGAGTGGGCACGCATTCCACATTTCTACTATAACTACTATGTTTATCAGTATTCAACTGGTTTTGCAGCTGCTTCAGCCTTGGCTGAGAAGATTGTCCATGGAAGTCAAGAAGATCGTGACCGCTATATCGACTACCTCAAGGCAGGTAAGTCAGACTATCCGCTCAATGTCATGAGAAAAGCGGGCGTCGATATGGAGAAGGAAGACTACCTCAACGATTCCTTTGCAGTCTTTGAACGCCGTTTGAATGAGTTTGAAGCCCTTGTTGAAAAATTGGGACTAGCTTAAGATGGTAGAGTCTTACAGTAAAAATGCCAATCACAATATGCGACGTCCCGTCGTCAAGGAAGAAATCGTAGAACTCATGCGCCAGCGTCAAAAGCAGGTGACAGGTTCCTTGAAAGAATTGGAGACCTTCGCTCGCAAGGAAAATATTCCCATCATTCCCCATGAAACGGTCGCGTATTTTCGATTTCTCATGGAGACCATACAGCCCAAGAACATTTTGGAAATTGGGACAGCTATTGGCTTTTCTGCCCTCTTGATGGCAGAACATGCGCCAGATGCAAAGATTACAACCATTGACCGTAATCCTGAGATGATCGGTTTTGCCAAGGAGAACTTTGCCAAGTTTGACAGTCGTAAGCAAATCACTCTTTTAGAGGGAGATGCAGTAGATGTTTTATCTACTCTGACAGAAACTTATGACTTTGTCTTTATGGATTCGGCCAAGTCCAAGTATATCGTCTTTCTGCCTGAAATCCTTAAACATTTGGAAGTCGGTGGAGTAGTGGTCTTGGATGATATTTTTCAAGGAGGAGATGTTGCCAAGGACATCATGGAAGTCCGCCGAGGTCAACGAACCATTTACCGTGGTTTGCAAAGACTTTTCGATGCAACTTTGGACAATCCAGATCTAACAGCAACTCTAGTTCCGCTTGGAGACGGCATTCTCATGCTACGAAAGAATCTAGCAGAAGTAGAGCTTCCTGAGAGCGAATGATTTTCAGAAAAATTTAAGAAATTATAGTAAAATAGATAAGGTAACACTTACCGTAAAAGGAGTAAACATGAAGAAAAAACTTATGGCAGGAGCCATCACACTTTTATCAGTAGCAACACTTGTAGCTTGTTCAAACAGTTCTGAAGGAAAAGATTTGATCAGCATGAAGGGCGATGTGATTACAGAGCATCAATTCTTTGAAGAAGTAAAGAACAATCCAACTGCACAACAAGTCTTGCTCAATATGACCATCCAAAAAGTATTTGAACAACAATATGGGTCGGAGGTAACGGATAAAGATGTGGATGATGCCGTTGCTGAAGAACAAAAGAAATACGGCGATAGCTACAACAGCGTGCTTCAACGTGCAGGTATGACACCTGAGACTCGTAAAGCTCAAATCCGTACCAGCAAATTGGTTGAATTAGCGGTTAAGAAGGCTGCAGAGAGCGAGTTGACAGACGAAGCCTACCAAAAAGCTTTTGAGTCTTACACACCAGATGTAACAGCTCAAATCATCCGTTTGGATAATGAAGACAAGGCAAAAGAAGTACTTGAGAAAGCTAAAGCAGAAGGTGCGGATTTTGCTCAGTTGGCAAAAGACAACTCTAACGACGATAAAACAAAAGAAAATGGTGGAGAAATCACTTTTGACTCTGCTTCTACAGAACTTCCAGAACAAGTCAAGAAAGCAGCCTTTGCCTTGGATGTGAACGGGGTTTCTGATGTGATTACAGCTACTGGAACACAAGCCTACAGTAGTCAGTTCTACATCATCAAAGTAACGAAAAAAACAGAAAAATCTTCTAATATAGAGGATTACAAAGAAAAATTGAAGACCATCATCTTGACTCAAAAACAAAATGATTCAGCTTTTGTTCAAGGAGTAATTGGTAAAGAACTGCAAGCAGCAAACATCAAGGTTAAAGACCAATCATTCCAAAACATCTTCACCCAATACATCGGTGGTGGTGACTCAAGCTCAAGCAGCAGCTCTTCATCTAACTAGGAAAGCAAAAAACAAATCTCAAAAGAGATTTGTTTTTTTATACCTGATACTAGAAAATGAGTAAAATTCGAAGGATTAAAGGATAAGAGTTTTTTTCTTTCTGAAAAAGTGGTATAATAGCAATCAAAACTAGAAAATAAAACGGAATTGGGAACAGAAGCGTCTGTTCCTATTAGAGTGGTGAAATATGAAAATTAGTAAAAGGCACCTACTAAACTATTCCATTTTGATTCCTTACTTCCTTTTATCGATTTTGGGGCTGATTGTGGTGTACTCGACAACGAGTGCAACCTTGATCGAAGAAGGAAAAAGTGCCTTTCAATTGGTGCGTAACCAGGGGATCTTCTGGATAGCTAGTTTGATTCTGATTGCCTTAATCTATAAATTAAAATTAGGTTTCCTAAGAAACGGTCGTCTCATCTTTATCGTAATGATTGTGGAGATGGTTCTTTTAGCTCTGGCGCGACTGGTCGGAACACCTGTCAATGGAGCATACGGATGGATTTCTGTAGGACCTGTAACGATTCAGCCTGCTGAGTACCTTAAGATTATCATCATCTGGTACCTGGCACATCGATTTTCAAAACAACAAGGTGAGATTGCGGTTTATGACTTCCAGGTTTTGACACAGAATCAGTGGCTACCTCGAGCTTTTAATGACTGGCGTTTTGTTCTGCTGGTTCTGATTGGTAGCTTGGGGATTTTCCCAGACTTGGGAAATGCGACCATCTTGGTCTTGGTGGCGCTCATCATGTATACGGTTAGTGGGATTGCCTATCGTTGGTTCTCGACCATTTTGGCTCTCTTGGCAGGGAGCTCAATGTTAGTCTTGTCTGTCATTCGCTTTGTTGGGGTTGAAAAGTTCTCTCAAATTCCTGTATTTGGTTACGTTGCTAAACGTTTTAGTGCCTTCTTTAATCCCTTTAATGACTTGGCGGGTGCAGGACACCAGCTCGCAAATTCTTACTATGCAATGGTAAATGGTGGCTGGTTCGGACTTGGATTAGGAAATTCCATTGAGAAACGTGGTTATCTGCCAGAAGCCCATACGGATTTCGTCTTTTCGATTGTCATCGAGGAGTTTGGATTCGTAGGAGCCAGTATGATTTTGGCTTTACTCTTCTTCTTGATTTTGCGAATCATCTTGGTTGGTATTCGAGCAAAGGATCCCTTTAACTCTATGGTTGCTATTGGTGTGGGAGGGATGATCCTTGTTCAGGTCTTTGTCAATATCGGTGGGATTTCAGGGTTGATTCCTTCTACAGGGGTAACCTTCCCCTTCCTTTCACAAGGTGGGAACAGTCTATTGGTATTATCCGTAGCCATCGCGCTTGTACTGAACATTGACGCAAGTGAAAAACGTGCCAAACTTATCAGAGAATACGAGAATCAAACCGATGAAAATCTGTAAGGATTGAATGGAAAGGAAAGTATATGTCTCTTCAAAAATTAGAAAACTATAGTAATAAAGCAGTCGTCCAAGAAGAAGTCTTGATTCTGACTGAGCTATTAGAAGATATCACAAAGAATATGCTAGCGCCAGAAACCTTTGAAAAGATTATCCAGTTGAAGGAATTATCAACTAGCGAGAATTATCAAGGGCTCAATGACCTAGTGACCAGTCTTTCGAATGAAGAAATGATTTACATTTCACGCTATTTCTCAATCCTTCCACTTTTGATTAATATCTCTGAGGATGTGGATTTGGCCTATGAAATCAATCACCAAAACAATGTGGACCAAGACTATCTAGGAAAACTATCTACAACGATTAAGATGGTAGCTGAAAAAGAAAATGCAGCCGAAATTTTAGAAAAGTTAAATGTCGTTCCTGTCTTGACCGCTCATCCAACGCAAGTACAACGCAAGAGTATGCTGGACTTGACCAACCATATCCATACGCTTTTGCGCAAGTACCGTGATGTCAAACTTGGTTTGATTAATAAAGAAAAATGGCACACGGATCTCCGTCGTTACATTGAAATTATCATGCAGACGGACATGATTCGTGAGAAAAAATTGAAAGTAACCAACGAAATCACCAACGTGATGGAGTACTACCAAAGTTCTTTCCTGAATGCTGTTCCGCGTTTGACAGCTGAGTATAAAAAATTGGCTAAAGAACAAGGTATCGAGCTTGAGCATCCAAAACCAATTACCATGGGGATGTGGATTGGAGGAGACCGTGATGGAAATCCTTTCGTAACAGCGGAAACCCTCAATAAATCAGCCTTGACTCAGTGCGAAGTCATCATGAACTACTATGATGAAAAGATTTATAATCTTTATCGTGAATTTTCACTTTCAACCAGTATCGTGAATGTCAGCGACAAGGTTCGTGAGATGGCGCTGAAGTCACAAGATAACTCCATTTATCGCGAAAAAGAACTCTATCGTCGTGCCCTCTTTGACATCCAAGCTAAGATGCAGGCTACCAAGGCTTATCTCATAGAAGACAAGGATCTTCAGCCAAGATATGCCACTGCAGATGAATTCTATCAAGATTTGTTGGCCATTCGCGATTCTCTCCTTGAAAACAAAGGGGAATACCTGATTTCTGGAGAATTTGTCGAGTTGATGCAAGCTGTCGAAATCTTTGGTTTCTATCTTGCTTCTATTGATATGCGCCAAGATTCTAGTGTTCATGAAGCTTGTGTGGCAGAATTGTTAGCATCCGCAGGAATCAACGACCACTATAGCGATCTGTCTGAAGACGAAAAATGTGCCCTCCTCTTAAAAGAGTTGGAAGAAGATCCTCGTATCCTCTCAGCGACTCATGCTGAAAAGTCAGAACTGCTTGAAAAAGAACTCTCTATCTTTAAAGCTGCGCGCAAGTTGAAGGATAAACTGGGTGAAAATGTTATTCGTCAAACCATCATTTCTCACGCAACCAGTGTATCCGATATGCTTGAACTAGCCATTATGCTTAAGGAAGTCGGCTTGGTAGATGCCCAAAAAGCCCGCGTTCAGATTGTTCCCTTGTTTGAAACGATTGAGGACTTGGATCACTCAGAAGAAACCATGAGAAGATATTTCTCTCTACCTTTGGCTAAAAAATGGATTGCTTCAAAAGACAACTACCAAGAAATCATGCTTGGCTACTCTGATAGTAACAAAGACGGTGGTTACCTGTCATCATGTTGGACTCTCTATAAAGCTCAACAACAACTGACTGCTATTGGGGATGAATTTGGCGTTAAGGTTACTTTCTTCCATGGTCGTGGTGGTACTGTGGGTCGTGGTGGTGGACCAACTTATGAAGCCATCACATCTCAACCACTCAAGTCTATTAAGGACCGTATCCGTCTGACTGAGCAAGGAGAAGTCATTGGAAATAAATACGGTAACAAAGATGCAGCCTACTATAACCTTGAAATGCTGGTTTCTGCTGCCATTAACCGTATGATTACAAAGAAGAAGAGTGATACCAATACGTCAAATCGTTACGAAGCCATCATGGACCAAGTAGTAGACCGTAGTTATGATATCTACCGTGATTTGGTCTTTGGAAATGAACATTTCTATGACTATTTCTTTGAATCAAGTCCAATCAAGGCTATTTCAAGCTTCAATATCGGTTCGCGTCCAGCAGCTCGTAAGACCATCACTGAAATCGGCGGTTTGCGTGCTATCCCTTGGGTTTTCTCATGGTCACAAAGCCGTGTCATGTTCCCTGGCTGGTACGGAGTGGGATCAAGCTTTAAAGAGTTTATTGATCAAGATCCAAAGAATATCGAGTTCCTTCGTGATATGTACCAAAACTGGCCTTTCTTCCAATCTCTTCTTTCCAATGTGGACATGGTCTTGTCTAAGTCTAATATGAATATTGCTTTTGAATATGCCAAGCTCTGTGAAGACGAAGAAGTACAAGCTATCTACTACACTATTTTAGATGAATGGCAGTTGACTAAGGACGTTATTTTAGCTATCGAAGGTTATGACGAACTCTTGGCAGAAAACTCTTATCTAAAAGACAGTCTAAACTATCGTATGCCTTACTTTAATATCCTGAACTACATCCAGTTGGAGTTGATCAAACGTCAACGTCGCGGAGAATTGTCGGCAGACGAAGAAAAACTGATCCATACAACTATCAACGGAATTGCAACCGGTTTGCGTAATTCAGGCTGATATTCTACAAACTTCCTCTTTTATAAAGGGGAAGTTTTTGAATTGTTTAAAAAATTCTAAAAATAAGCTTGACAAGTAGTTGAAAAATGATATAATTTAAACATTCAGAAAGTAATCATGCTCATTTTTTAGAGAGTCTGTGGTTGGTGAAAGCAGATAGATGAAATTGATGAAATTGGGCTGAATGTACTTAAGAATTTGAAATCATAAAAATTCGGTGAGCACACCTTACAGTGCAACTCGTTATTGCGAGAAAGAGCGATAGGGATATTCCCTATAATTGAGGTGGCACCGCGCATCGACGTCCTCACACAAGTTTTTTGTGTGAGGACTTTTTCTATGGGGAGGAAAGATATTGGAATTTAAACGATGGCATCGCTTGATGATGTGATTTAACAAGTTAAGGTAAAAGAATTAAGGAGAAAGAATATGAAAAATAAACGTTTGATTGGAATTGTCGCTGGATTAGCAGTATTGGTAGTGGCTAGCTTGATTTATTCATCAATGAACAAGCCAGCAGCTAAGGAAGAGCAAAAGGTTGCTAAGGTTGGTGTCCTTCAATTTGTTAGTCACCCATCCTTGGACTTGATTTACCAAGGGATTCAAGATGGACTAGCTGAAGAAGGCTATAAGGACGATCAAGTAAAAATCGACTTTATGAACTCAGAAGGTGATCAGAGCAAGGTTGCAACTATGAGTAAACAATTGGTAGCAAATGGAAACGACCTTGTTGTTGGGATTGCGACACCAGCTGCTCAAGGACTTGCTAGTGCTACAAAAGACCTACCTGTTATCATGGCTGCTATTACAGACCCAATCGGTGCTAACTTGGTCAAAGATTTGAAAAAACCAGGTGGCAACATCACAGGGGTGTCAGACCACAACCCTGCTGAACAACAAGTAGAGTTGATAAAAACCCTCACACCAAATGTCAAAACAATCGGCGCTCTCTACTCAAGTAGCGAAGATAACTCAAAATCACAAGTTGAAGAATTCAAGGCTTATGCTGAAAAAGCAGGTTTGACAGTCGAAACATTTGCCGTTCCATCAACCAATGAAATTGCTTCAACAGTCAATGTCATGACAAGCAAGGTCGATGCGATTTGGGTTCCAATTGATAACACCATCGCATCAGCATTCTCAACAGTTGTTTCAAGTAACCAAACAGCTAAAAAGCCAATCTACCCAAGTGCCACTGCCATGGTAGAAGCAGGTGGATTAGCATCTGTAGTAGTTGACCAACACGATCTTGGTGTGGCTACTGGTAAGATGATTGCCAAAGTTTTGAAAGGTGAAAAACCAGCTGATACGCCAGTTAATGTATTTTCAACTGGTAAGTCAGTGATTAACAAAAAACTAGCGCAGGAACTTGGTATCACCATTCCTGAGTCCGTTCTAAAAGAAGCAGGACAAGTGATTGAATAAAGATAAAGGAGGAGCTGGGCACATCTCCTCCCATTTTTACTAAAGAAAGAAATGAGTGAAAGATTATGATAGTATCCATTATTTCTCAGGGGATGGTCTGGGCGATTTTAGGTTTGGGAATCTTTATGACTTTTCGAATTTTGAATTTTCCAGATATGACTACTGAAGGTTCTTTTCCTCTTGGGGGAGCAGTAGCTGTAACCTTGATAACACAGGGAGTCAACCCATTTTTAGCAACCCTAGCCGCAGTAGGAGCGGGCTGTCTAGCTGGAATGGCGACCGGTCTCTTATATACCAAAGGAAAAATCCCAACCCTCTTATCAGGGATTCTGGTCATGACTTCTTGCCATTCCATCATGCTCATGATTATGGGACGTGCCAATCTGGGGCTTCTTGGAACCAAGCAAATTCAGGATGTCTTGCCTTTCGATTCAGACCTTAACCAACTCCTGACTGGATTAATCTTTGTAGCTCTTGTTATTGGCCTTATGCTCTTTTTCCTGGATACTAAACTAGGTCAAGCCTACATCGCTACAGGTGATAATCCTGATATGGCTCGTAGTTTTGGAATTCATACTGGTCGTATGGAACTCATGGGATTGGTTCTTTCAAATGGGATCATCGCACTTGCAGGGGCCTTAATTGCTCAACAAGAAGGATATGCGGATGTTTCTCGAGGAATTGGAGTGATTGTCGTAGGGCTTGCTAGCTTGATTATTGGGGAGGTTTTGTTCAAGAGTTTGACCTTGGCAGAGCGACTCATGACCATCGTAGTAGGATCTATTGCTTATCAGTTCCTCGTATGGGGAGTGATTGCTCTTGGGTTTAATACAAGTTATCTTCGTTTGTACAGCGCCTTGATTTTGGCAGTTTGCCTTATGATTCCAACCTTCAAAAGCAAATACCTGAAAGGAGTCAAGTTTAGCAAATGACAGCAATTGTAGAATTAAAAAATGCTACCAAAGTCATCACCAATGGCTTTGACGAAGAAAAAATCATTCTGAATGATGTTTCTCTTGAAATTTTCGAACATGATTTCATTACCATCTTAGGGGGAAATGGAGCGGGGAAATCAACGCTTTTTAACACGATTGCAGGTACCTTACCTTTAACAAGTGGAAGTATCCGTATCATGGGGGAGGACGTGACGAATTTTTCACCTGAAAAGCGGGCTAAGTACTTGTCTCGCGTCTTTCAGGATCCTAAGATGGGTACGGCTCCCCGTATGACAGTGGCGGAAAATCTCTTGATTGCCAAGTTTCGTGGTGAGAAGAGAGGACTCCTGCCTAGAAGGCTTTCAAGCCATAGGGAAGAGTTCCAGACTACCATTGAAAAGGTTGGAAATGGTCTTGAAAAACATCTGGACACTCCTATTGAGTTTCTTTCAGGTGGACAACGTCAGGCCTTGAGTCTCTTGATGGCAACTTTGAAACGACCAGAGTTGCTCTTGTTGGATGAACACACAGCAGCCCTTGACCCAAAAACAAGTGTGGCATTGATGGAATTAACAGATGACTTTGTCAGCAAAGATCATCTAACAGCCTTGATGATTACCCACCATATGGAAGATGCACTGAAGTATGGAAACCGTCTGATTGTCATGAAGGAAGGTCGCATCATCCAAGACCTCAATAAAGAAGAAAAAGCTAAGATGAAAATTTCAGACTACTATCAATTATTTGAATAGATGAGTGAAGTAATCATCAAAAAATAGTGAAAATTAACTTAGAAACATGGAAGTGTTTCTGAGTTTTTTATCACCTCTTTCAATCTAGAAAAATAAGGCAAAGAGAATTACGGAAAGCGTATGAAATGGTTTACTTTTTTTCAGAAATAAGCTATACTAGTTTACGTGAAACTATGATAAGATGGAGGTATTGTGTATGGTTGACAAGCAAGTCATTGAAGAAATCAAAAACAATGCCAACATTGTGGAAGTCATAGGTGATGTGATTTCTTTACAAAAGGCTGGACGGAACTATTTAGGGCTCTGTCCTTTTCATGGTGAAAAGACCCCTTCTTTCAACGTTGTGGAAGACAAGCAGTTTTATCACTGTTTTGGCTGTGGTCGTTCAGGAGATGTCTTTAAGTTTATCGAAGAATACCAAGGTGTGTCCTTCATGGAAGCCGTTCAGCTCTTAGGAGAGCGCGTCGGTATTCAACTAGCTACGCCGGTACAGTCTCGTCCCCAACAAACTTCCCCTCATCAAGCTCTATACGATATGCATGAAGAAGCTGCCCGTTTTTACCATGCCATCCTCATGACGACAAAGATGGGAGAAGAAGCAAGGGCTTATCTCTACAAACGCGGATTGACAGATGATGTTCTGAAGCACTTCCAGATTGGACTAGCTCCAGCAGAGAGAACTTATCTCTATCAACGTTTGGCTGACAAGTTTGAGGAAAAGGATTTATTGGATTCGGGCTTGTTTTATCTGTCAGATGGTAATCAATTTTATGATACTTTTTTTGGACGAATCATCTTTCCTTTGACCAATGACAAGGGGCAGGTTATTGCATTTTCAGGTCGTATCTGGCAAGAAACGGATAGTCAGACTGCCAAATATAAAAATAGCCGCTCGACTGCAATTTTTAACAAGAGCTACGAATTGTATCATCTGGACAAGGCAAAAAAGGGAACAGGTAAGATTACAGAGCTCTATCTGATGGAAGGCTTCATGGATGTGATTGCAGCCTACCGTGCTGGTATAGAAAATGCTGTAGCTTCCATGGGAACAGCCTTAAGCAAGGAGCATGTTGATCACCTCAGACGCTTTACCAAAAAAATTGTTCTCAGCTACGATGGCGACAAGGCAGGGCAGACAGCAACAGCCAAGGCTCTAGAGGAGTTAAAAGACTTCTCAGTTGAGGTTGTTCGAGTACCTGATGCCATGGACCCAGATGAGTATTTGCAAAAGAATTCTGCTGAAGACCTGGCTTACCTTTTAACCAAGACTCGGATTAGTCCCATAGAGTTCTATATTCACCAGCTCAAGCCGGAAAATAGTGATAACTTACAGGCGCAAATCGAGTTCATTGAAAAGATTGCCCCCCTAATCGCCAAAGAAAAGTCTATCACTGCCCAGAATTCTTATATCCACATTCTGGCGGATAATCTACCTTCTTTTGATTACCAGCAGGTGGAGCAGATTGTAAATGAAAGTCGCATTGTTCAAAGGCAGGAAAGAGTCAAAGAGGAGCAACCTCCAGCAGCGATTAGTTTACCTGTAACGCGGCAACTGACAGCAGTCATGAGAGCAGAGGCTCATCTCCTTTATAGGATGGCTGAGAATCCAGTTGTTCTAAATGACTACCGATTAAGAGAAGATTTTTTCTTTGATACCCCAGAATTTCAAATTCTTTACGAATTATTAAGTGAAGAGGGAGAAATCGGATCAGAGGAACTGTCTCATCAGACTCCTGAGGTTGAAAATGCCTGGTACCACGTGCTTAGCTTGGATTTGCCAGCTGAGATGTCGCCTCAAGAGCTAGTAGAAGTAGAAGCGACTCGAAACCGTGCCCTCCTCAGCAAGGACAATTTAAGGATTAAAAAGAAAGTGCAGGAAGCTAGTCATGTAGGAGATACAGACACAGCCTTGGAAGAATTGCAACGATTGATTTCCCAAAAGAGAAGAATGGAGTAATAATGGCAACAAAACAAAAAGAAGTAACCACATTTGATGTGCAAGTAGCAGACTTTATCCGTAACCACAAAAAAACAGGAACAGCAACAGATGACGAAATCAATTCAAGTCTGGTTATTCCGTTTGCCCTTGATGCAGAAGGCATTGAAGACCTTTTGCAACGGATTCAGGATGCTGGAATTTCTATCACAGATAACGAAGGAAATCCAAGCGCGCGTGTTCTTAGTGCAGAAGAAGAACCAGAACTCAGTGATGAGGACTTGATTGGCTCAACTTCTGCCAAGGTTAATGACCCAGTCCGTATGTATTTGAAGGAAATCGGGGTTGTTCCTCTCTTGACTAACGAAGAGGAAAAAGAATTGGCCTTAGCAGTTGAGGCTGGTGATATTGAAGCTAAACAACGTCTTGCAGAAGCCAACCTTCGTTTGGTGGTTTCGATTGCTAAGCGCTACGTAGGGCGTGGCATGCAGTTTCTTGACTTGATCCAAGAAGGAAACATGGGCTTGATGAAGGCTGTTGACAAGTTTGACTATTCAAAAGGATTCAAGTTTTCAACTTACGCAACTTGGTGGATTCGTCAGGCGATTACCCGTGCCATCGCTGACCAAGCCCGTACTATTCGTATCCCTGTCCACATGGTAGAAACCATTAACAAGCTTGTCCGTGAACAGCGGAATCTCCTTCAAGAATTGGGACAAGATCCAACTCCTGAACAAATCGCTGAGCGTATGGATATGACACCTGACAAGGTCCGCGAAATCTTGAAAATTGCTCAAGAACCAGTATCACTTGAAACACCGATTGGTGAAGAGGACGATAGCCATCTTGGGGACTTTATCGAAGACGAAGTAATTGAAAATCCAGTAGACTACACAACTCGAATCGTTTTGCGCGAGCAGTTGGATGAAGTTTTGGATACTCTCACAGACCGTGAAGAAAACGTTCTGCGCCTTCGTTTCGGGCTAGATGATGGGAAAATGCGTACCCTTGAAGATGTTGGTAAAGTCTTTAACGTGACTCGTGAGCGTATCCGTCAGATTGAGGCCAAGGCTTTGAGAAAATTGCGCCAACCAAGTCGCAGCAAACCCCTTCGTGATTTTATTGAAGACTGAGAGTGAGGAATAACATGGCTTATACAGAAGAGCAAATTGAAACGATCAAAACACGCATTTTAAATGCTTTGGAAGAAGTCATCGACCCTGAGTTGGGGATTGATATTGTCAACCTAGGTTTGATTTATGAAATTCGTTTTGATGGTGAAACAGGTCATACTGAAATTGATATGACCTTGACAACTATGGGCTGCCCACTGGCTGACCTTTTGACAGACCAGATACATGATGCGATGACAGATGTGCCTGAGGTAACCAATACCGAAGTTAAATTGGTCTGGTATCCAGCTTGGACAGTTGAAAAAATGAGCCGATACGCGCGTATCGCCCTAGGAATTAAATAAAGACTAAAAAAATGAGAGAGACGATTGGAAAATAGGATAATTTTATCCTTTTTCCAATCGTCTCTTCTTTCTTTTGCTGATTTTCTGGAAATAAAATGGTATAATGAAAGGTATGGAAAACGAAAAATTGCGTATTAATATGCTAAGCTCAAGTGAAAAAGTAGCTGGTCAAGGAGTGTCAGGAGCATATCGAGAATTGGTTAGTCTCCTTCACCGCGATGCTAAAGACCAGTTGATTGTTACAGAGAATCTTCCTGTAGAGGCAGATGTAACTCATTTTCACACCATTGATTTCCCTTATTATTTATCTACTTTCCAAAAGAAACGCTCTGGGAGAAAAATTGGCTATGTGCATTTTTTGCCTGATACGCTTGAGGGGAGTTTAAAGATTCCATTTTTCCTAAAAGGAATTGTCAAACGCTATGTTTTTTCCTTTTACAACCGAATGGAACACTTGGTGGTGGTCAATCCCATGTTTATCGAGGATTTAGTGGCTGCTGGTATTCCGCGTGAAAAAGTAACTTATATTCCAAATTTTGTAAACAAAGAAAAATGGCATGCATTACCAGCTGAACAGGTTGCACAACTCCGGAAGGAAATGGATCTCGCGGAAGATCAGTTTGTCGTAATCGGTGCGGGTCAGGTTCAGAAACGTAAAGGGATTGATGACTTTATCCGTCTTGCTGAGGAATTGCCAGAAATTACCTTTATCTGGGCAGGTGGTTTTTCATTTGGTGGGATGACAGATGGTTATGAACGCTACAAGAAGATAATGGACAATCCACCTGAAAATCTTATTTTTCCTGGAATTGTGTCACCCGAACGGATGCGGGAACTTTATGCTATGGCGGATCTGTTCTTGCTACCAAGTTATAATGAATTATTCCCTATGACCATCTTAGAGGCCGCTAGTTGCGAGGCTCCGATTATGTTAAGAGATTTGGATCTATATAAGGTTATTCTTGATGGGAATTATCGTGCTACAAGTGATGTTTCCGAGATGAGAGAAGCAATCCTAGAATACAAGAATGATTCTGAAGCCTTAAAAGACTTGAAAGAAAAAGCTTGCGAGATCTCCAAAGAGTACTCTGAGGAGCATTTGTTGGAAATCTGGTTAAAATTTTATCGAGAACAGGCTGCTTTGGGCAAAAAGTGAGGTAATTTATGCGAATTGGTTTATTTACAGATACCTATTTCCCTCAGGTTTCCGGGGTCGCGACTAGTATTCGGACTTTGAAAACTGAGCTTGAAAAGCAGGGGCATGCAGTTTTTATCTTTACAACAACAGATAAAGATGTGAACCGCTACGAGGATTGGCAAATTATTCGCATTCCGAGTGTCCCTTTCTTTGCGTTTAAGGATCGACGATTTGCCTACCGAGGTTTTACAAAGGCGCTTGAAATTGCCAAGCAGTATCAACTCGATATTATTCATACCCAGACAGAATTTTCTCTTGGTTTGTTAGGAATTTGGATTGCGAGAGAATTGAAAATTCCAGTTATTCATACCTACCATACCCAGTATGAAGACTATGTGCATTACATTGCTAAGGGCATGCTAATTCGTCCGAGTATGGTAAAATATTTGGTGCGTGGCTTCCTTCATGATGTAGATGGCGTGATTTGCCCTAGTGAGATTGTTCGTGACCTTTTATCTAAATACAAAGTCAAGGTTGAAAAGCGTGTCATCCCAACTGGAATTGAGCTGGCTAAGTTTGAACGACCTGAGATCAAAGAGGAAAACTTACTAGAGCTTCGTTCGAAGTTAGGTATTCAGGAAGGCGAGAAAATGCTGCTGAGTCTTTCTCGTATCTCCTTTGAGAAGAATATCCAAGCAGTCTTAGTCGCCTTTGCACAGGTTTTGAAAGAAGAAGAAAAGGTGAAGTTGGTTGTTGCTGGAGACGGACCTTATCTGGACAGTCTGAAAGAACAAGCAGGGAAATTAAACATACAAAAACATGTGATTTTTACAGGTATGATTGCTCCCAGTGAGACAGCCTTGTACTATAAAGCAGCTGATTTCTTTATTTCAGCATCTACGAGTGAAACTCAGGGTTTAACCTATCTAGAAAGTCTAGCCAGTGGAACGCCTGTTATTGCTCATGGCAACCCCTATCTTGAAAATCTGATCAATGATAAAATGTTTGGGACCCTCTACTATGGAGAACGAGAGCTTGCAGGAGCTATACTTGAAGCATTGATTGCTACTCCTGATATGTCTGAACAAAATTTGGCGGATAAGTTGTACGAGATTTCGGCTGAAAATTTTGGGAAACGAGTTCATGAGTTTTACCTTGATGCCATTATCTCAAATAACTTTGAACATGAGCTACATGATGGACAGCCTGTCACTCAGCGCTTTTTAAAAACGATTCTCTATCTACCTCAACAGGCTGTTACAAGCCCAGTAAAAGAATCCAAGCGTATTTTAAGAGCGTCTCGAAAACAATTGTCTAGCATCAGAGATTATTGGAGAGACGAATTCAAATAATAGAATAAGAGGAAGAAAAAATGAAAAAATTAATGAGAAGCGGAAAAGATCAAAAAATTGGTGGAGTATGCGCAGGAGTTGCTCATTATTTTGATATTGATCCAACAATTGTTCGTGTCATTTGGGCTGTTCTTGCATTTTGTTATGGGACAGGAGTCCTTGCTTATATCATTTTATGGTTGATTGCACCAGTTTCATCAGAGTATTAAATTAGAATTATATAGAAAAAGGAGAAGTTATGGCTTTTGGAGATAACGGAAAACGCAAAAAAACATTGTTTGAAAAGGTGACGCTTGTTGTCGTGCTCATCATGTTGTTTGTAACCCTTGCTGGTATCTTTGCAACTGCGCTTGGAGCTTTCAGTAGATTCTAAGCAAGCTATGAGGATAGAAACAATAACTAATGACTGGGTTCTCCCCAGCCTTTTTAAAGTGAGAAGAAAATATGAGTATGTTTTTAGATACAGCCAAGATTAAGGTCAAGGCTGGTAATGGTGGCGATGGCATGGTTGCCTTTCGCCGTGAAAAATATGTCCCTAATGGCGGTCCTTGGGGTGGTGATGGTGGACGTGGAGGTAACGTTGTTTTCGTGGTAGACGAAGGCTTACGTACCTTGATGGATTTCCGCTATAACCGTCATTTCAAGGCTGATTCCGGTGAAAAAGGAATGACCAAAGGAATGCACGGACGTGGTGCAGAAGATCTACGTGTTCGCGTGCCACAGGGGACTACTGTACGTGATGCGGAAACAGGTAAAGTCATCACAGACTTGATTGAACATGGTCAAGAATTTATCGTGGCTCATGGTGGTCGAGGTGGTCGTGGAAATATCCGTTTTGCCACTCCAAAAAATCCTGCACCTGAAATCTCTGAGAATGGAGAACCAGGACAAGAACGTGAGTTGCAACTGGAATTGAAAATCTTAGCAGATGTTGGTCTAGTCGGTTTCCCATCTGTCGGAAAGTCAACTTTGCTTAGTGTCATCACTTCAGCTAAACCTAAGATCGGTGCTTACCACTTTACGACGATTGTCCCTAATTTAGGTATGGTTCGTACGCAGTCAGGTGAATCTTTTGCAGTAGCAGATCTTCCAGGTTTGATTGAAGGTGCTAGTCAAGGTGTTGGTCTTGGAACCCAGTTTCTTCGTCATATCGAACGCACACGAGTTATCCTCCATGTCATCGATATGTCAGCTAGTGAAGGACGTGATCCTTATGAGGACTACCTTGCTATCAATAAGGAATTAGAATCCTATAACCTTCGTCTCATGGAACGTCCACAGATTATCGTGGCCAACAAGATGGATATGCCTGAAAGTCAGGAAAATCTGAAAACTTTCAAGGAAAAGTTGGCAGCAAACTACGACGAGTTTGAGGAACTCCCAGCCATCTTCCCAATTTCTGGTCTGACCAAGCAAGGCTTGGCTACACTTTTGGACGCGACAGCCGAGTTGTTAGACAAGACTCCAGAATTCCCGATTTATGATGAATCCGATATGGAAGAAGAGGCTTACTATGGCTTTGACGAGGAAGAAAAGGCCTTTGAGATTAGTCGTGATGATGATGCGACATGGGTACTTTCTGGTGAAAAACTCATGAAACTCTTTAACATGACCAACTTTGACCGTGACGAATCGGTCATGAAGTTTGCCCGTCAGCTTCGTGGTATGGGTGTTGACGAAGCCCTTCGTGCACGTGGAGCCAAAGATGGTGATTTGGTTCGCATCGGTAAATTTGAGTTTGAATTTGTAGACTAGGAGATTGATATGGGAGATAAACCGATATCATTCCGAGATGCAGATGGAAATTTTGTTTCTGCAGCAGATGTGTGGAATGAAAAGAAACTAGAAGAATTGTTTAATCGTCTAAATCCTAAACGTGCTCTTCGATTGGCGCGTACAAAGAGAGAAGAAACACAGTCAAAGAAATAAAAAATTCCCGTGATCTTTTAATCACGGGATTTGTTTTATTCACTAAAGAAAAATGGTGGCGCATATTTTTTAAGACTCTCAAAACAAGCTTGCGCTTTTGTAGCATCTTCACAGATAATCATGCAGACATCGTCTCCACAAAGGGTTGCAACGATATCTGGAAAGGCCAAGGAATCAATTACAGATCCAAACGATTGGGCTAAACCGGGTAAAGTTTTCAAAATAACCTGGTGTTGGACAGGACGCAACATAACAAGAGCATCTTCCATATAATTTTCAAGACGTTTTTCCCATTTGGAGATAGATCCCGTATTCAGCACATAATAAGAATTGTCCTCTTCGCGCACTTTTGAAAGGTTCATGGTTTTGATATCGCGTGATAAGGTAGCCTGAGTAACTTGGATATCATTTTCCGCTAATAATGCTTGTAATTCAGCTTGTGTATGGATTTTGTTTTTTGAAACGAGGGCGCGGATAAGTTGGTGTCTGTGTTCTGATTTGTTCATAAAGTAAGTACTCCTTTTACAAGGTACAGTAGCGTGGACTGAACGAAAATGTCAGTCGGGTGGTAGGCGGTATTGTCACGTATGATGATTTCACAGTCAGTAGGATAAAGAACTAGATGGAGAGATTCTCCTTCTTTTAACTTGTCACTAGTTGCGTGCAGATAAACTGGGTAACAATCCGTTCATCTACATTGATGTTCTTTAATGACAGTGAATCATTCAATTTGGGTAGCTTTTTATCACGGCTTGTTGTGAATTTACTCTAAATGTAATTCACAGAGATTTCCAACATGTGGTCTGGTAGCGTGTATGATAAATGGTTACACATGTTGGTTAGAGGGAGTATCTTTTGTCCAAGTTCTATCTAGGGGCTTCTAAAATGCTTTCAGATGAACTGGATTTGATACGAAGTTTATGTTTGATTCGACTGTTCAAGTGGAAAGCCTTGGTTATAGGAAGTTCAATGGTCAAATTCATTGACTTTTCCTTTGAATCCTTCCATATTGAAAGTCTGGTACATTATACCTTTTGACAAGGTAGGATAAGACTAGACTGTGCTAAATCAACAGTCAAGTGATAGTCTGTATTATCTCGAATTGTAATCTCAAAGTCTGTGGTGTAGAGAACCAAACGGAGAGTATCACCTTCTTTAAGTTTGTAGATAGTTGGTTGAAGCTCTAGCTTGAAGTCCATCCATTCATTTGGTTGGATTTCTTCAATCGTCAAGAGATTGGTTCGATTTTGAAGATTAAGGTAGCCTTTGGTGATGACACGTTGGGCACTTGGGTTGAATGGCAGTTCACAGAGATTTTCTAACATGTGGTAACGACCATTATCGATGGTTCTAGCACTTAAAACAGCTGGATAAGGCTGCAGATATTTCTTTTGTCCAAGTTCTAGCAGTTGGGCTGATAATAAGCCCTTGTTTGTACTTGATTTGACACGAAGTTTTAGCTCTACTCGCCCATTTAAGTGAAGGTCTTGACTTACTGGAAGGTCAATGGTGATCTGATTGGCTTTTCCTTGGTAAAGTTCAGTGTTGAAGGTCTGGTAAGTCTTTCCATAACGATCAAAATCTTTTTGATCATACTGGTTTTGAATCACTTTTTCTTCAGTTCCAAGTGAGAAGGTATGCAGTTCATCCTGCTTGCCAAAGTTATCAAGATCTTGCCATCTTTGCGGTGCGATATTGTCCTGCCAGATGACAGTCGGAAGTTGATAGCCTGAGTCAAGTCCTAACAATTTCTTACTTAACAAGGCATTCATGGACTCGCGGAAGTCGATCGACTGCCAATTGTTCATATAGACATGGGCACCATGATGGAAAAAGAGGTGCTTATTGATATGGCTAGGAAGGGCATGAAACATCTGGTAAACATGAAGAGGTTTGACATTCCAATCCTGGGAACCATGCGTAAAAACGACCTCAGCTTGAACCTTGTGAGCATTGAGCAGATAGTTGCGGTCATGCCAAAACTGATTGTAGTCACCAGTCTTGCGATCGAGTTTCTCTTTAACCTTTTCTAAGTCTGCTTGATGAGCTTCATTGCCACGGATATAGTCACCAGCTTGGAGGTTGCGAGAGTAGGTCAATTCAGCAAGTGAGTCAAAATCCTCACCCGGGTAACCACCAGGGCTAGTCACTAGACCATTTTCCCGATAGTAGTTGTACCAAGAGGAAATACCTGCTTCCGCGATGATGACTTCTAAGCCATCAACACCAGTGGTGGCGAGACCATTGGACATGGTACCTAGATAGGAAATACCTGTTGTTGCGACTTTCCCGTTTGACCAGTCAGCTTTGACTTGGCGTTTGCGCGTGTGGTCCGTGAAAGCACGGCAACGACCATTGAGCCAATCAATGACATTTTTATATGCCTCAATCTGCTGGTAGTCCCCATTGGTCATGAGCCCTTGGGAATCTTTGGTTCCAACACCCGATACATAGAGATTGGCAAATCCACGTGGGAGGAAGTAGTCATTTAGAGTATATGAGCTATTGATATGAGATAGCTTTTCTTCAGGTTCTGAGACGACTTCTGCTTGACCATGAGGTTCAACTAAATTCAGCTTAGGTTCCTCAAGTTCAATGGTGTGGGGCAGTTTGACCTCAAGCTCCCCTTCCATTTTGTAGAGAGCCTTGTCACTGGCTTTGTCGTTGGTCCCTTGGTGATAAGGGCTGGCAGTCATAAGAGCAGGTACTTGACCATCATAACGCGGGCGAATAATGCTGACCTTGACTAAGTCAGGGAGACCGTCGTTATCAGTATCCACACGACTCTCGACATACACGACTTCACGAATGACATCATGAGTAGTGAAGGTTGCCAAGCTCTTACCGTTAAAGTAGTGGTAGTGATTATCTTCTGAAATGAGTCCATCACTAACAAGCTGATCGATGAGCGTATTTCCTTTTTTCGTTCGAGTGTTGAGCAGATGGTAGAGATTTTCAATCAAATCTCCATAAACAATAGAAAAACCAGTTTCTTTACGGAACTGTTCAGCATCCTCAAAGTCAACAAGATAGCTAAATCCTAAAAGTTGAAAAACTACTGTGTAGAAAATCTCTGCAGTTAACTCACGGTCTGACTGGAAAAAAGTTACTAAATCTGTTTCTTTATCCGCAGCCAAAGTCGACAAGGCATAATCCGTGCTAGAATAAGTGAAAAAACTCCAACGAATGAAGTCTTCAAACTGTCTTTTTAAGGACAGTTGGGGTGACAGCTTTAGACCAAGACCTTCTAATTCCTCAAATCGTTGAGAACTAGTGGTTGGTTGGTAGCTGAATTGATTAAAACGCATGTTTCTCTCCTTTGAAAACAACTAAATTTATTATATCAAAAAAGAGGGAAAAATGGAATAAATAAACTTAAATGAAATAAATTTCTTAAACCAGCATATCTATTTGGTAAGTTATTATAAAATACTGAATAAATACCATAGAAGTAAGCCTTTTTCTAGAGATTTTTATATGTAAAACTGCATATAACTCCTATCTTTATTATTCTTCGTTTGGTATAAATATATCTAAATTTACATTTAAAACTATTATATAATATTGATTTTTATTTTCTTCCTTTGAAAAGTGAAGAATTTAACACTAAGAAGAGAAGAAGTTTGTAACTGATGATTATTGAAAAGAAAGTGCAGAGTAGCTTCAATATCCAACTTAAAATGGTATAATAGTAGTAAAAAGAAAGCAAGGAGGAGAAGAAATGATTGCACAGCTCGACACCAAGACTGTTTATAGTTTTATGGAAAGTGTGGTTTCGATTGAAAAATATGTACAAATGGCTAAAGAATACGGCTATTCTCACCTTGCTATCATGGATGTGGATAATCTCTATGGAGCCTATCATTTTCTAGAAGCAACTCGTAAGCATGGCATTCGACCTTTAATTGGTTTAGAAATGACCTTGGTCAAAGATGAGGAGAATCTCTCTCTACGTTTTCTAGCCCTATCCACTAAAGGTTATCAAGAGTTGATGAAGTTATCCACTTTAAAAATGACTGGACGGAAAAATTGGTCTGACTTCACCTCCCACCTCGAAGATGTTGCTATTATTGTTCCCTATTTTAATGGGGTCGAACAGCTGGATTTGGAGCATGATTATTTTATCGGTGTCAGTCCAGATACTCCTCAAGAAGTCTTTACCAGACCCATTCTTCCACTCTATCAAGTCAATTCTTTTGAAAAAGAAGATATTCAAGTTTTACAAATCTTGTCAGCAGTCAAGGACAATGTCAGCTTAAGAGAAGTGGATGTGCATTCACAACAGAGAATCTTTCGACCTGCCTCAGACCTGGAAGCACGTTTTATGAATCGCTTCCCTCAGGCGCTTGCCAATCTCCAAGGTCTGATAGAAAATGTAAGCTATCAAATTGATCCAAGTTTAAAACTTCCTCGCTTTAATCCTGAAAGACCAGCGGTCGAAGAACTTAGAGAGAGGGCTGAGCAAGGCTTGAGTGACAAGGGGTTGGACTCAGCTATCTATTATGAGCGACTAAATGAAGAATTAGCTGTGATTCATGATATGGGCTTTGACGACTATTTCCTTGTAGTTTGGGATTTGCTCCGTTTTGGACGTTCCCAAGGCTACTATATGGGAATGGGGCGTGGTTCTGCGGTTGGTAGCCTGGTGGCTTACTCACTGGATATTACAGGAATTGATCCGGTTGAAAAGAACTTGATTTTCGAACGCTTTTTAAATCGTGAGCGCTACACCATGCCTGATATCGATATCGACATCCCTGACCTCTATAGACCAGAGTTCATTCGCTATGTTCGTGATCGTTATGGTAGCCAACACGTGGCACAGATTGTTACCTATTCGACTTTTGGAGCAAAACAGGCAATTCGTGATGTTTTCAAACGTTATGGTGTTCCAGAGTACGAATTAACCAATATTACGAAAAAAATCAGTTTTCGAGATACGCTAACGACAGCCTATGAAAAGAATTTACAGTTTAGGCAGGTCATCAATAGCAAAATGGAATATCAAAAAGCTTTTGAGATTGCTCGAAAGATTGAAGGGTATCCTCGTCAGACCTCTATCCATGCAGCTGGGGTCGTTATGAGTGACCAAGACCTGACAGACTATATCCCACTCAAATACGGTGAGGATATGCTGATCACCCAGTATGATGCTCATGGTGTTGAAGCTAATGGCCTTTTAAAAATGGATTTCCTAGGTCTACGTAACCTAACTTTTGTCCAAAAAATGCAGGAATTACTGGCTGAGTCAGAAGGTATTAATCTGAAAATCGAAGAGATTGACTTGGAAGACAAGGCAACTCTGGCCCTCTTTGCTTCTGGAAATACCAAGGGGATTTTCCAATTTGAACAACCTGGTGCCATTCGACTCTTGAAACGAGTTCAGCCGCAAGTCTTCGAAGAAGTGGTAGCCACGACATCCCTTAACAGACCAGGTGCAAGTGATTATATCGATAACTTTGTAGCTCGAAAGCATGGTAAAGAAAAGGTGACAGTGCTGGATCCTACATTGGAAGACATCCTGTCATCAACCTACGGTATTATGCTCTATCAAGAGCAAGTCATGCAGGTAGCTCAGCGCTTTGGAGGTTTCAGTCTTGGTAAAGCCGATATTCTCAGACGAGCTATGGGTAAGAAAAATGCCAAAGAGATGCATTTGATGAAGGAAGATTTTATCACAGGAGCTGTGAAATTGGGGCATACAGAAGAAAAGGCCAACCAAGTTTTTGCAGTGATGGAAAAGTTTGCCGGCTATGGATTTAACCGATCCCACGCTTATGCCTACTCAGCACTGGCATTCCAACTAGCTTATTTCAAGACACACTATCCTACTATTTTTTTCCAAGTCATGTTGAATTATTCAAGCAGTGATTACATTGTAGATGCATTGCAGATGGGCTTTGAAGTAGCTCCTTTAGCAATAAACAGCATTCCCTATCATGATAAGATTGCTCAGAAGAAAATCTATCTTGGTTTGAAAGCTATTAAAGGGATGCCGAGAGATTTGTCTTACTGGATTATTGAAAATCGTCCTTTCTCAAGCATTGAAGATTTCGTCACACGTCTTCCCAAGAATTACAAGAAACTGTCGCTTCTAACGCCTTTGGTTGAACTGGGGCTTTTTGATGAATTTGACAAGAATCGTCAGAAAATCTTAGTGAACCTACCAAACTTATTTGTCTTTGTTGAGGAGTTGGGTGGACTCTTTGCGGATACAAATTATAGTTGGACTGAAGCTGATGATTTTACTGAGGCAGAGAAATTTTACAAAGAGCAGGAACTGATTGGGGTAGGTATCAGTCCCCATCCTCTCCAAACTCTTGCCAAACAAGCCCTATATCCGACCACTCCAATCACTAATCTAACCGAGGGAGCTCAAGCCACTCTCCTAGTTGAAGTGCAAAAGATTAAAGTGATTCGAACCAAGAAAGGCGAGAGTATGGCTTTTCTACAGGTTCATGATAGTAAGTCTCGGATGGATGTAACTGTATTTTCAGACCAATATAGAAAATTTGCTTCCAATTTATCCGAAGGGAGATTTTACTACATCAATGGCAAAGTTCAATCTCGAGATGGTCGTCTGCAAATGATTGCACAAGATTTGCAAGAAGCAGTGGCGGAACGATTCTGGATTCAAGTTAAAAATCATAAATACGATAAAGAGATTTCAAATATCCTAGAACAATACAAAGGCCCAATCCCTGTCATTATCAGGTATGAAGAGGATGGAAAAACGGTTGTTTCTACTCAACATTTTGTAAGAAAAGATTCTGCTCTGCAGGAAAAATTAGAGGGAATTGCTATGAAAACGATTTATCGCTAAAAATACGGAAAATAGAAGAATTTTCGATTTAAATGTGGTATAATCAGTAAGAATGTTAAAAGAAAAAGGAGCATAAACCAAATGAAACGTATTGCTGTTTTGACCAGTGGTGGAGACGCCCCTGGTATGAATGCTGCCATCCGTGCAGTAGTTCGCCAAGCAATCTCAGAAGGAATGGAAGTTTTTGGTATCTATGATGGGTACGCTGGTATGGTTGCCGGTGAAATTTATCCACTTGATGCTGCTTCAGTAGGAGACATCATTTCTCGTGGTGGTACTTTCCTTCACTCTGCTCGTTACCCTGAGTTTGCACAACTTGAAGGCCAACTTAAAGGGATTGAGCAATTGAAAAAACACGGTATCGAAGGAGTCGTAGTTATCGGTGGAGACGGTTCTTATCACGGAGCTATGCGCTTGACGGAACATGGGTTCCCAGCTATCGGACTTCCAGGAACTATTGATAACGATATCGTAGGGACTGATTTCACAATTGGATTTGATACTGCAGTTACAACTGCTATGGATGCGATTGATAAGATTCGTGATACATCATCAAGTCACCGTCGTACTTTCGTTGTTGAAGTAATGGGACGTAACGCTGGTGATATTGCTCTTTGGGCAGGTATCGCAACTGGTGCTGACGAAATCATCATCCCTGAAGAAGACTTCAAGATGGAAGATATCGTTGCAAGCATCAAAGCTGGTTATGAATGTGGTAAGAAACACAACATCATCGTTTTGGCTGAGGGAGTTATGTCTGCGAATGAGTTTGGTAAGAAACTCAAGGAAGCTGGAGACACTAGTGACCTTCGTGTAACTGAACTTGGACACATCCAACGTGGTGGATCACCAACTGCGCGTGACCGTGTATTGGCATCACGCATGGGTGCACACGCTGTTAAACTTCTTAAACAAGGAATCGGTGGTGTCGCTGTTGGTATCCGTAACGAGAAAATGGTTGAGAATCCAATTCTTGGAACAGCAGAAGAAGGAGCTTTGTTTAGCTTAACAGCTGATGGCAAGATCGTTGTTAACAACCCTCATAAAGCTGATCTTGAACTTTCTGATTTGAACAAGAGCTTGTCCTAATCAACTTTCATTAATTTGGTAACATGACCATAAAAGGTCGAATTATATAAAGGAGTCACAAAAATCATGAACAAACGTGTAAAAATCGTTGCAACTTTAGGTCCTGCGGTTGAAATCCGTGGTGGTAAAAAATTCGGTGAAGACGGATACTGGGGTGAAAAACTTGACGTTGAAGCTTCAGCTCAAAATATTGCTAAATTGATTGAAGCAGGAGCAAACACTTTCCGTTTCAACTTCTCACATGGTGACCACCAAGAACAAGGTGAGCGTATGGCAACTGTTAAACTTGCTGAAAAACTTGCAGGTAAAAAAGTTGGTTTCCTTCTTGATACTAAAGGACCTGAAATCCGTACAGAATTGTTTGAAGGTGATGCAAAAGAGTACTCTTACAAAACTGGTGAAAAAATCCGTGTTGCAACTAAACAAGGAATCAAATCAACTCGTGATGTGATTGCTTTGAACGTTGCTGGTGCCCTTGATATCTACGATGATGTTGAAGTTGGTCACCAAGTTTTAGTTGACGATGGTAAATTGGGTCTTCGTGTTTTCGCAAAAGACGATGCAACTCGTGAATTTGAAGTAGTCGTTGAAAATGACGGTATCATTGCTAAGCAGAAAGGTGTAAACATCCCTAACACTAAAATTCCTTTCCCAGCCCTTGCTGAACGTGATAACGATGATATCCGTTTCGGTTTGGAACAAGGTATCAACTTCATCGCGATTTCATTCGTACGTACTGCAAAAGACGTCGACGAAGTTCGTGCAATCTGTGAAGAAACTGGAAATGGTCACGTTCAATTGTTTGCGAAAATCGAAAACCAACAAGGTATCGATAACTTGGATGAAATCATTGAAGCTGCTGACGGTATCATGATCGCTCGTGGTGACATGGGTATCGAAGTACCATTCGAAATGGTTCCAGTTTATCAAAAAATGATCATCACTAAAGTGAACGCAGCAGGTAAAGTTGTTATCACAGCAACAAACATGCTTGAAACAATGACTGAAAAACCACGTGCAACTCGTTCAGAAGTATCAGACGTATTTAACGCTGTTATCGACGGAACTGACGCTACAATGCTTTCAGGTGAGTCTGCAAACGGTAAATACCCACTTGAGTCAGTAACAACAATGGCTACAATTGACAAGAACGCACAAACTCTTCTTAACGAATACGGACGTTTAAACTCAGATACATTCGAACGTAACTCTAAGACAGAAGTTATGGCTTCAGCTGTTAAAGACGCTACTAACTCAATGAATATCAAATTGGTTGTTACTCTTACTAAGACTGGTCACACAGCTCGTTTGATTTCTAAATACCGTCCAAATGCTGATATCTTGGCATTGACATTCGACGAATTGACAGAGCGTGGATTGATGTTGAACTGGGGTGTTATCCCAATGTTGACTGAAGCTCCATCATCAACTGATGATATGTTTGAAATCGCTGAACGTAAAGCAGTTGAAGCAGGTCTTGTAGAATCTGGTGACGATATTGTTATCGTTGCAGGTGTGCCACTTGGAGAAGCTGTTCGTACAAACACAATGCGTATCCGTACAGTACGTTAATCTAACACAAAAACCTATCATTTTAGGCTGAAAAGCTTGAGTGATAGGTCTTTTTTTATTAAAATGAGATGCTATTTAGTAAATAGGAATGGGAAAAAACTGAAAATTATGGTATAATAGAATGAAAAGACCTTTTTAGTAAATTTTGAAAGAGTAAAACATGAGAAAAATTGTCATCAATGGTGGACGTCCATTGCAAGGTGAGATCACCATTAGTGGTGCTAAAAATAGTGTTGTAGCGCTTATTCCAGCTATTATCTTATCAGATGATATTGTCACTTTAGATTGTGTTCCAGATATTTCAGACGTTGCTAGTCTTGTCGAAATCATGGAAATTATGGGGGCGACTGTTAAGCGTTATGAGGATGTCTTGGAGATTGATCCAAGAGGTGTTCAAAACATTCCGATGCCTTATGGCAAGATTAATAGCTTGCGTGCTTCTTATTATTTCTACGGAAGTCTTTTAGGTCGCTTTGGTGAAGCTACAGTTGGACTTCCTGGTGGATGTGATCTGGGGCCTCGTCCGATTGACCTTCACTTAAAAGCCTTTGAAGCCATGGGTGCTAAGGTCAGCTATGAGGGAGATAATATGAATTTATCTGCCCAAGGTAAGGGGCTTCATGGCGCAAGTATTTACATGGATACCGTCAGCGTTGGTGCAACGATTAACACTATGATTGCTGCGGTTAAAGCTAAGGGACGCACTGTCATTGAAAATGCGGCTCGTGAACCGGAAATTATCGATGTTGCTACCCTTTTGAACAACATGGGGGCCCATATTCGTGGTGCTGGGACTGATATTATCATTATTGATGGTGTCGAGAAACTTCATGGAACGCGTCACCAGGTTATTCCAGACCGTATCGAAGCTGGAACCTATATTTCACTTGCTGCAGCGGTAGGAAAAGGAATTCGCATTAACAACGTTCTCTATGAACACTTAGAAGGATTTATCGCCAAACTAGAGGAAATGGGCGTTCGTATGACGGTCTCAGAAGACAGCATCTTCGTTGAAGAACAGTCCGATTTGAGAGCCATCAATATCAAAACTGCACCCTATCCTGGGTTTGCAACTGATTTGCAACAGCCTATCACGCCACTTTTACTAACTGCTCAAGGTCGTGGAACCATTATTGATACGATTTATGAGAAACGTGTTAATCATGTCTTTGAGTTAGCAAAAATGGATGCGGATATTACGACTACAAACGATCACATTATTTACAACGGTGGTCGTAAGTTACACGGGGCAAGTGTAAAAGCTACAGACTTGCGAGCTGGTGCTGCACTTGTCATCGCTGGCTTGATGGCTCAAGGCCAGACTGAAATTACGAATATTGAGTTTATCCTTCGTGGCTACTCAGATATTATTGAAAAATTGCGTAGTCTTGGAGCGGATATTACACTCGTTGAAGACTAAGCCGTTGAGGTGATTATGAATATTTGGACCAAATTAGCAATGTTTTCTTTTTTTGAAACGGAGCGCTTGTATTTGCGTCCTTTCTTTTTTAGTGACAGTCAAGCGTTTTTCGAGATTGCTTCAAACCCTGAGAATTTACAGTTTATTTTTCCCAGTCAAGCAAGTATGGAAGAAAGTCAGTACGCACTTGCTAACTATTTTATGAAGAATCCTCTAGGAGTTTGGGCAATTTGTCTCCAAGGAAATCAGGAAATGATTGGCTCCATTAAATTTGAAAAGATCGATGAAATCAAAAAAGAAGCAGAAATTGGTTACTTCTTAAAAAAAGATTCTTGGTCACAAGGTTTTATGACAGAAGTGGTTACCAAGCTTTGTCAGCTTTCATTTGAAGAATTTGGTTTAAAACAATTATCCATCATCACTCATTTGGAGAATCAAGCTAGTCAAAAAGTAGCCTTAAAATCGGGCTTTAGTCTCGTCCGACAGTTTAAGGGGAGCGATCGTTATACACGAAAAATGAGGGACTATCTTGAATTTCGATACATAAAAGGAGAATTCAATGAGTAAACACCAGGAAATTTTGTCCTATCTGGAAGAGTTGCCAATTGGAAAGAGAGTTAGTGTACGCAGTATTTCCAATCACCTAGGTGTTAGTGACGGAACCGCCTACCGAGCTATCAAAGAAGCTGAAAATCGTGGCATCGTTGAAACTCGGCCACGTAGTGGAACCATACGAGTCAAGTCCCAGAAAGTGGCTATTGAGAGGCTAACCTATGCTGAAATTGCTGAAGTCACCTCCTCTGAAGTTTTAGCTGGTCAGGAAGGTCTTGAGAGAGAGTTTAGTAAATTTTCCATTGGGGCTATGACAGAGCAAAATATCCTGTCTTATCTCCATGATGGGGGTCTTTTGATTGTAGGTGACCGTACTCGTATTCAACTTTTAGCCTTGGAAAATGAAAATGCAGTCCTTGTGACTGGAGGTTTCCATGTCCAAGATGATGTACTGACTCTAGCCAATAAAAAAGGTATCCCAGTTCTGAGAAGTAAGCATGATACTTTTACAGTAGCGACCATGATTAACAAAGCCCTCTCAAATGTTCAAATCAAAACCGATATTCTGACAGTCGAAAAGCTCTATCGTCCCAGTCATGAGTATGGTTTTTTGAGAGAAACGGATACAGTCAAAGACTATCTAGACTTGGTCCGTAAGAACAGAAGTAGTCGTTTCCCAGTCATTAATCAGCACCAAGTGGTTGTTGGGGTTGTTACTATGCGTGACGCAGGAGATAAATCCCCCAGCACGACGATTGACAAGGTGATGACTCGAAGTATCTTCGTAACAGGTTTAGCGACCAATATTGCCAATGTCAGTCAACGAATGATTGCAGAAGACTTTGAGATGGTTCCCGTTGTCAGAAGCAACCAAACCCTACTCGGTGTCGTAACACGACGAGATGTCATGGAAAAGATGAGCCGTTCTCAAGTTTCTGCTTTGCCGACTTTCTCAGAGCAAATCGGGCAAAAACTCTCTTATCATCATGATGAAGTCGTTATTACTGTTGAGCCCTTCATGTTGGAGAAAAATGGTGTCCTTGCTAATGGAGTCTTGGCTGAAATCCTCAACCATATGACCCAAGACCTCGTTGTCAATAGCGGACGTAATCTCATCATTGAGCAGATGTTGATTTATTTCTTGCAGGCTGTGCAGATAGATGATACTCTGCGGATTCTGGCTCGGATTATTCACCACACGAGACGCTCAGCTATTATTGATTATGATATTTATCATGGGCATCAGATTGTTTCAAAAGCAAATGTTACGGTTAAAATTAATTAGAATCTAGGAGAAAAAATGATAACTTTAAAATCAGCACGTGAAATCGAAGCCATGGACAAGGCTGGTGATTTCCTAGCAAGTATCCATATTGGCTTACGTGATTTGATTAAGCCAGGCGTGGATATGTGGGAAGTTGAAGAGTACGTTCGTCGACGTTGTAAAGAGGAGAATTTCCTTCCTTTACAGATTGGCGTTGATGGGGCAGTTATGGATTATCCCTATGCCACTTGTTGCTCTCTTAATGACGAAGTAGCTCACGCTTTCCCACGTCATTACATCTTGAAAGATGGCGATTTGCTCAAGGTTGACATGGTACTGGGTGGTCCGATTGCCAAATCCGACCTCAATGTCTCTAAACTTAACTTCAACAATGTTGAACAAATGAAAAAATACACCCAAAGTTATACTGGTGGTTTAGCTGACTCATGTTGGGCTTATGCGGTTGGTACACCGTCTGAAGAAGTGAAAAACCTGATGGACGTAACCAAGGAAGCTATGTATGTAGGAATTGAGCAAGCAGTTGTCGGCAATCGTATCGGTGATATTGGTGCAGCCATTCAAAAATACGCTGAAAGTCGCGGTTACGGTGTCGTTCGTGATTTGGTTGGTCATGGTGTTGGTCCAACTATGCACGAAGAGCCAATGGTTCCTAACTACGGTATTGCAGGCCGTGGACTCCGTCTCCGTGAAGGAATGGTACTAACCATTGAACCCATGATCAATACTGGGGATTGGGAAATTGATACAGATATGAAGACTGGCTGGGCTCATAAGACTATAGATGGCGGCCTGTCTTGCCAATATGAACACCAGTTCGTGATTACCAAAGACGGTCCAGTTATCTTGACTAGCCAAGGCGAAGAAGGAACGTATTAAAAAAAGGAGCTTAGCTCCTTTTTTTGTGTCAAATTTTATCAAAATAAATAAGCGTAGCAGACTTCTTACAAATTTATTCTTTTGTAGTAAAATAGGATTAGAATTTTTTGAAAGTAGGTAATTCGTTGGAGTCGATTATATTTCTAGTATCCGTTTTTTTAGCAGGTATTCTGTCCTTCTTTTCACCCTGCATCTTTCCTTTGCTACCTGTCTATGCTGGTATTTTACTGGATGATCAGGGAAATTCGAAAAGCTTTCGCTTTTTTGGAAGAGACGTTGCATGGTCTGGTTTAATTCGAACCTTGTGCTTTATTGCAGGAATCTCCCTCATTTTCTTTATTTTGGGATTTGGAGCTGGATTCCTAGGGCACATGCTCTATGCAGACTGGTTTCGTTATGCTATGGGAATAGTCATTATTCTTTTAGGGTTTCACCAGATGGAAATCTTGCATTTCAATAAACTGGAGATTCAAAAGACAGTCACCTTCAAACAATCAAAGTCGAATCACTATCTGTCAGCCTTTTTACTTGGGATAACCTTTAGTTTTGGTTGGACCCCTTGTATCGGACCCGTTTTAAGTTCGGTCTTGGCTCTGGCGGCTTCAGGTGGTAATGGTGCTTGGCAAGGAGCCGTGTTAACATTAGTATACACATTGGGAATGGCCCTTCCTTTCATTGTTTTGGCCTTGGCTTCGGGCTGGATTATGCCCTATTTTAGTAAATTAAAACCCCATATGATTCTACTAAAGAAAATCGGCGGAGCTTTGATTATTTTGATGGGATTGTTATTAATGCTAGGGCAGTTAAATGCCTTGTCAGGAATTCTTGGATAAAAGGAGAAAAAATGAAAAAAGTTATTTTTGCTGGATTGAGCCTCATGTCTTTATTTTTATTGATTGCCTGTGGTGAAAAAGAAACCAAACAGACAAGCAGTCCCAAACAGCCTGCTGTACAACAAATCGCAGTCGGTAAGGATGCGCCAGACTTCACCTTGCAGTCTATGGATGGCAAAGAAGTCAAGTTATCAGACTATAAAGGGAAAAAGGTCTATTTAAAATTCTGGGCTTCTTGGTGTGGACCATGTAAAAAAAGCATGCCTGAGTTGATGGAACTAGCTGCCAAACAAGATCGAGACTTTGAAATCTTGAGTGTCATTGCACCTGGTCTACAAGGTGAAAAAACAGTTCAAGACTTTCCAAAATGGTACCAAGAACAAGGCTACAAGGATATTCCAGTTCTATATGATACGCAAGCAACTACCTTCCAAGCCTACCAAATTCGTAGTATTCCAACAGAATACTTGATTGACAGTCAAGGTAAAATCGGAAAAATCCAATTTGGTGCTATTAGCAACGCTGATGCAGAAGCGGCTTTTAAAGAAATGAAATAAAGAAAAAATCGCGATTGTTCGCGATTTTTTTATAGTTTTTCATTGATAAAGCGGATAAATTGATTCCACCAAACCTTCAAAAAGAAGGCTTTTTCTACTTTCTTTTCAGAAACCATTTCAAAAGATGGTTTGTCGGAAGTGAGATAGCCCTGGCCGACCAAATCCTGATCATCATAGGTCAGAGTACCAACAACCTTGCCTTCTTCCAATGGAGCCATTTCTGATGTTGATTTCGGTGTGAATTGGAGGGCTGGTGTAGTACCGCTTCCGATGCGTTGGACGATGGAAATATCTGACTTAGCGACAGCTGTCACATTATCTTCTTTACCATCCAGAACTGTTACTTTACTATCGTTGTAAGCTTCACCTTTCTGAACGACAGTTTTTAAGGCAAAGTTTGCAGAAATATAATCTAAAAGTGCAGAAGTTGCAGTAAAACGCGCATAAGGGTTGGTATCTTGTTGATCTGCATTTAAAACAACCGTAATAATACGCATCCCTTTCTCAACAGTTGTTCCCACGAATGAAGCACCAGCTTTATCAGTAGTACCTGTCTTTAGTCCATCAATACCGCCACGATAGGCTGGCATTCCCTCCAACATATAGTTGGTTGAGTGGATTTCAAGTCCTGCAAAGGTAGAAGTTGGCTTTTTGGTGATTTCCAAAACTTGAGGATAATCTCGGATGAGGTTACGAGCGACGATTGCAACATCGTAGGCACTCAACTTGTTTTCATCGTCTTTTTTAGAACCAGGATAGATATTATCGCCAAGGGTCTCATTATTTAAACCAGTAGTGTTTACAATAGTTGCATCTTGAATTCCCCATTCAAGAAGTTTAGCCCTCATTTTGTCTACAAAGTCTTTCTCAGAACCAGCAATCTTTTCTGCTAGTGCAATGGCAGCGCTGTTTGCACTGGATACCATTGTAGCCTCTAATAGTTGTTCAACAGTATAATTTCGAGCTTCCATAGGGACGTTACTCGCCTCAGAATTAGTTGTAAGTTTGTAAGGATAGTCCGAAATATCAACAGGTGTAGATAGGCTGATAGTTCCTTGTTCCAGAGCTTCATAGACCAAATAAACTGTAACCAATTTAGTAATAGAAGCAATTTCTACAGGCTGATTTGCATCTTTTTCATAGAGGATTTTTCCAGTTGTAGCCTCGACAGCAATAGCATGTTTAGCAGCAACATCAAACTCCTGAGCAGAAACAGTAGAAGCTGTTCCAAAAACTAAAAGTGTCATAAAAGATAAAATTATTTTTTTCATATTAGCTTTATTTTATCATAAAGAAAAAAAATATTCTCGCTTTTTTACTAAAGCCAACTTATCTTTTTCAGAAATATGGTAAAATAGAGAGAAGGAGGATACCTATGTTCCGTAGAAACAAATTATTTTTTTGGACAGCCGAAATTTTATTATTAACACTGATTTTCTATCTTTGGAGAGAAATGGGGGCCATCATTACTCCCTTCGTGACGGTTGTGAATACCATCATGATTCCATTTTTGCTTGGTGGATTTTTTTACTACATTACAAATCCAGTCGTTACTTTCTTAGAAAAGAGATGTAAGATCAATCGTCTAATTGGTGTCTTGGTCACTCTTTGTGCCTTGATTGGTGCTATCGTTGTAGGGGTCGTTTATCTCTTGCCGATTTTGATTAATCAGTTGACCAGCTTGATTATTTCTAGTCAAAACATCTATAGTAGACTACAAGATTTGATCATCGATTTGTCCATGAATCCAGTCTTCCAAAATATTGATATTCAACAAACAATTCAACAACTGAATCTCTCCTATGTGGATATCCTACAGAATATCCTTAATAGCGTCAGCAACAGTTTAGGAAGCGTTCTTTCAGCCTTGTTTAGTACAGTTCTGATTCTCATTATGACCCCTGTATTCTTGATTTATTTCTTGTTGGATGGTCATAAGTTGCTACCAATGTTGGAACGTACCGTCTTAAAGCATGACAAATTGAATCTTTCTAGCCTTTTAACCAATCTCAATACAACTATAGCCCGTTATATCAGTGGAATTGCGATTGATGCGGTTATTATTGGATTTTTAGCCTATATTGGCTATAGCGTTATCGGATTAAAGTACGCCCTAGTTTTTGCTATTTTCTCTGGAATCGCAAATTTAATTCCTTATGTTGGTCCAAGTATTGGCTTAATTCCAATGGTAATTGCGAATGTTTTCACGGATCCTCATCGTATGTTGATTGCGGTTGCTTATATGCTTATTATTCAGCAGATTGACGGAAATGTTCTCTATCCACGTATCGTTGGAGGGGTTATGAAAGTGCATCCGATTACGATCTTGGTGCTTCTTTTACTGTCAAGTAATATCTACGGTGTCATAGGGATGGTCGTAGCAGTACCTACTTACTCTATTTTTAAAGAAATTACTAAGTTCCTAGCGAAATTATATGAAAACCATAAAGAAGCTCATAAAGAAGCTAAGGAACTGGAAAAAACAGAATCAAATTAAAATCAGGGAAACCTGATTTTTTTGATGAAAATACTATCTCCAAACAAAATAAGTTTGAATTTATATTGCCATAAAGAAGCAGAAGAACAGGATTTGATAAGATTTAGATTAATTCACAAAATATGTGTAAAACACTTGCAATTTAGCAGAAATTTGATAAAATAGTAAGGAAAGTTAGACTGTATTGCCTACTGTCTATCTATAAAATATATTTTATTGGAGGCTTTTACTCAAATGGCAAAAGAAAAATACGATCGTAGTAAACCACACGTTAACATTGGTACTATCGGACACGTTGACCACGGTAAAACTACTTTGACTGCAGCTATCACAACTGTATTGGCACGTCGCTTGCCTTCAGCAGTTAACCAACCTAAAGACTATGCGTCTATCGATGCTGCTCCAGAAGAACGCGAACGCGGTATCACTATCAACACTGCGCACGTTGAGTACGAAACTGAAAAACGTCACTACGCTCACATCGACGCTCCAGGACACGCGGACTACGTTAAAAACATGATCACTGGTGCCGCTCAAATGGACGGAGCTATCCTTGTAGTAGCTTCAACTGACGGACCAATGCCACAAACTCGTGAGCACATCCTTCTTTCACGTCAGGTTGGTGTTAAACACCTTATCGTCTTCATGAACAAAATTGACTTGGTAGACGACGAAGAATTGCTTGAATTGGTTGAAATGGAAATCCGTGACCTCTTGTCAGAATACGACTTCCCAGGTGACGATCTTCCAGTTATCCAAGGTTCAGCTCTTAAAGCTCTTGAAGGTGACTCTAAATACGAAGACATCATCATGGAATTGATGAACACTGTTGATGAGTACATCCCAGAACCAGAACGTGACACTGAAAAACCATTGCTTCTTCCAGTCGAAGACGTATTCTCAATCACTGGACGTGGTACAGTTGCTTCAGGACGTATCGACCGTGGTACTGTTCGTGTCAACGACGAAATCGAAATCGTTGGTATCAAAGAAGAAACTCAAAAAGCAGTTGTTACTGGTGTTGAAATGTTCCGTAAACAACTTGACGAAGGTCTTGCCGGAGATAACGTAGGTGTCCTTCTTCGTGGTGTTCAACGTGACGAAATCGAACGTGGACAAGTTATCGCTAAACCAGGTTCAATCAACCCACACACTAAATTCAAAGGTGAAGTCTACATCCTTACTAAAGAAGAAGGTGGACGTCACACTCCATTCTTCAACAACTACCGCCCACAATTCTACTTCCGTACTACTGACGTTACAGGTTCAATCGAACTTCCTGCAGGTACTGAAATGGTAATGCCTGGTGATAACGTGACTATCGACGTTGAGTTGATCCACCCAATCGCCGTAGAACAAGGTACTACATTCTCTATCCGTGAGGGTGGACGTACTGTTGGTTCAGGTATGGTTACAGAAATCGAAGCTTAATTCGATTAAGTTCCCAGAAGAACAATTATTTAAGTCAGACACTAAAAGAATCTTGCTTTGCAAGGTTCTTTTTTTCTTATTCTTACTCTATTTGAAGTGCTTCTACTCTAGCAGTATAATCGTTTTTTTGGTATAATAAAAGTTATGGAAATCGAAAAAACCAATCGTATGAATGCGCTCTTTGAATTTTATGCGGCGCTTTTGACAGATAAGCAAATGAATTATATAGAGCTCTACTACGCTGATGATTACAGCCTTGCTGAGATTGCCGAGGAGTTTGGTGTCAGTCGTCAGGCTGTCTATGACAATATCAAGCGGACAGAAAAAATTCTGGAAGATTATGAGATGAAATTGCACATGTACTCGGACTATATTGTTCGAAGTCAGATTTTTGACCAGATTTTGGAGCGCTATCCCAAGGATGACTTTCTGCAAGAGCAGATAGAAATTTTAACAAGCATTGATAATAGAGAATAAGAGGAAGAAAAATGGCATTTGAAAGTTTAACAGAACGTTTGCAGAACGTCTTTAAAAATCTACGTAAAAAAGGAAAAATCTCTGAAGCTGATGTCCAAGAGGCAACCAAAGAAATTCGCTTGGCCTTGCTTGAGGCCGACGTTGCCTTGCCTGTTGTAAAGGACTTTATCAAGAAAGTTCGTGAGCGTGCAGTCGGACATGAGGTCATTGATACCCTTAATCCTGCGCAACAAATTATTAAAATCGTTGATGAGGAATTGACGGCTGTTTTGGGTTCTGATACGGCAGAGATTATCAAGTCACCTAAGATTCCTACAATCATCATGATGGTCGGTTTGCAAGGGGCTGGTAAAACAACCTTTGCTGGTAAATTGGCCAACAAACTCAAGAAGGAAGAAAGTGCTCGTCCTTTGATGATTGCGGCGGATATCTATCGTCCAGCAGCCATTGACCAGCTCAAAACTCTTGGACAACAAATTGATGTGCCGGTCTTCGCACTTGGAACAGAAGTACCAGCTGTTGAGATTGTACGTCAAGGTTTGGAGCAAGCCCAAGCTAATCATAATGACTATGTCTTGATTGATACGGCAGGTCGTTTGCAGATTGATGAGCTTTTGATGAATGAACTTCGCGATGTGAAAGCACTGGCTCAACCAAATGAAATTCTCCTTGTCGTTGATGCCATGATTGGTCAGGAAGCGGCCAATGTTGCGCGTGAGTTTAATGCTCAGTTAGAAGTGACTGGAGTCATCCTTACCAAGATTGATGGGGACACTCGTGGTGGTGCTGCTCTATCTGTTCGTCATATTACTGGAAAACCAATCAAGTTCACTGGTACAGGTGAAAAGATTACGGACATTGAAACCTTCCACCCAGATCGCATGTCTAGCCGTATCCTTGGTATGGGGGATATGCTCACTTTGATTGAGAAAGCTTCTCAAGAATACGATGAGCAAAAAGCCCTTGAAATGGCTGAGAAGATGCGTGAAAACACCTTTGATTTCAATGATTTCATTGATCAGTTGGATCAGGTGCAAAACATGGGGCCAATGGAAGACTTGCTCAAGATGATTCCAGGTATGGCTAACAATCCAGCTCTTCAAAATATGAAGGTTGATGAACGCCAGATTGCTCGCAAACGTGCCATTGTGTCTTCCATGACACCTGAAGAACGTGAAAACCCAGATTTGTTAAATCCAAGCCGTCGTCGTCGTATTGCCGCAGGTTCTGGAAATACATTCGTCGAAGTCAATAAATTTATCAAGGACTTTAACCAGGCTAAACAGCTCATGCAGGGTGTTATGTCTGGGGATATGAACAAGATGATGAAGCAAATGGGAATCAATCCAAACAACCTTCCTAAAAATATGCCAAATATGGGAGGAATGGATATGTCTGCACTTGAAGGGATGATGGGACAAGGCGGTATGCCTGACCTGTCAGCTCTTGGAGGAGCAGGAATGCCAGATATGAGCCAGATGTTTGGTGGCGGACTCAAAGGTAAAATCGGTGAATTTGCTATGAAACAGTCCATGAAACGCATGGCTAACAAGATGAAGAAAGCGAAGAAGAAACGCAAATAAAAAAGGAAAGCAGAAGTGCTTTCCTTTTTGATATAACATATGTGCTTTCTATGATTAGGCAATTTTCTTAATCGAAAAATTGACTAAATAGAAAGAGAGATTTCAAATCCTTGCGTCCATTCGGATTTTACTGTGATTTCGATTTTTAAAGCATCTGCTAATTGTTTGACTAGATAGAGCCCCATACCTGTTGATTTTTTCCTTGTATCACCTGAATCACCTGTAAAGCCTTTTTCAAAGATATGAGGGAGGTCACAAGCTTTAACTCCGCAACCATTATCCCTAATAATCAGACTTGTGCGCCCCTTATCTTTTGACATAGAAATACTGAGTTCGGGCTTGTCAGAGCTATATTTAAGGGCGTTGGCGAGTATTTGAGAGAGGATAAATTCAAAACTGCGTTGATCGGTGTAGCAGATTCCTTGTATGTTCTCTAGCTGAATCGTAAATTTCTTTTCTTTGAGCAAGGGATCAAAGTTTTCCAAAAGATCTTGGATACACTCTTGGAGGTCAAGGTCTTCAAATAGAAAATCATTTTTTTCACTTTTCACCCTGTAATAGAATAGTATCTGTGATACATTTCCTTGGATTTGATTTTTCACATAGTCCAACTTAAAAGTTGTATCCTTTGGCAACTGGTCACTTTGATTGTCCAAAAGGAGGGAAAGAAGCGATAGAGGGAGTTTGATTTCATGAGCCCATTTTTCAACATAGTCCTCGTATTCGGCTAGTAATGAGTTGAGCTTTCCTATTTCCGCTTGCCTTTGGTAAAGCGCATTTGCGATTTCTTCGATGCTTTCTTTCTCTGAGGCACTTGATAAATGAAATAATTCCAGCTCCGTATCCATCTTAGGATTGGCTATGAAGGCTTTATAGGCAGCGGATTTTTTTCTTTCTTTTCTTATCAGTAGGAATGATAGGATGAAAAAGAGCAGGACAGTAGCTAAAAGATAGAGAAGGATGAGGGCTTGAAACATTCTCACATCTGAAAGCCAAAGCAGAATTGCTGTAAATAGATCAAATGCTAAGAGAACAAGTAACCAAGGCAGATAAGTAGCTAGATATTTTAGATTAGGTTTCATCTGGACTTACCTCTTCTAGCTTGTAACCAATACCTCTGACGGACTTAACTTGAAGGGCAATGCCAGCCTGTTTCATAACCTTTTTTAGCCTTGCAATATTTACTTGAAGGGCATTTTCGTCGATGAACTCAGTTGTATTCCACAGTTTCATGCTTAGTTCTTCTTTTGTGACGACAGAATCAGTTGCGACTAATAAAGTTTCTAACAATTTCCCTTGATTTTGGGGGAGTAAAATCGAATGTCCGTTGATATAAAGGGTATAGGTATTTCGATCCAGAAGGAAATTATCTTTTTCAAGTAGATTTTGTCTGCCTTCATAGCGTTTCAAGATATTTTCTATACGTGCCAAAAATCTTTCTTTCTTGAAAGGCTTTGTTAGGTATTCATCTGCCCCTAATTTTAGGGCGTAGATCTCATCTTTTAATTGTTCACGGGAAGTGAGAACCAATATGGGCACAGAGCGTTTTGACTTGAGATTTTTACAAATTTGAAAACCTGTTTCTCCTGGCAAATTCAAATCCAGTATGATTAGATCTGTATCGTATTGCAGCACTTGCTGGCTTGTATCTTTGAAGTCAGTCAACTTATCAACTTGATAACCCGCTTTCTCTAACAAGATGACAATTTCATCTCGAATCAAGGCTTCATCTTCAATAACCAGAATATGCTTCATATCGGTTCCTCCTTTTCCTATTTTATTCTACCTTATTCATCTCTTTTGGGTTCCATTAATGACAATAAGTACTTGTTGCTATTTTTCTTTACAATTCTGATATAGATGACTTCAAAGCCAGCTAACAGCAGTACTATCAGCATGGCTGTGATAAATTTCTGCCCCATAACCATTCTTGCGCTAGCGGGCACTATTCCTGTGAGGAGGGAGCTCACTCCGAAGCTACTACTGATAAGTGCAAGGGCTATTGGTAGACCGAAATACCAGTTGATTTGCTTTTCTGACGATTTACAAAGAGTTTCGTAGTTGGCTCCGAGATGGATCAAGGTCTGGTATCGTCTATAGGATTGTCTTTGTCCCATCAAAAACTGAACGCCGATAATTGTATTTGCGACAACAAGGAAGATGATAGACAGATAGATGGTGACATAGCTGGCAGAGATAATGTAAAACAATTGTCTTCCCATATTTTGTATATAGCTTTCATAGCCAAGAGAGGTTTGATTTAGCTTTTCATTGGTATCTGAGATAGCTCTCATCAAGCCTTTTTCCTTGACTAGCTCAGGAGCCAAGATACCGCTAACATAGTTCGAATAGCGACCGTCTGTATAGCTCATAAAAATCTCATCTGGAACTATGAGAGCGACAGAGAGGGTTATCTCACGATCCGTTACGATTGGCAAAGACTCCACCTCGCCAATCAATTTTACATCATTTCCCATGACTTTGATTTGAGGCTTTGTCTTTAGGACAGAGTTGACGAGACTTTCATCAGGCAGAAAATCTTTCCCCATATACAAATATGCTTCCTTACTAGTTAGTTCTAGAGGAGGAATATTGGCAGCCTTTCTAAGTTCATTGTATTCGGAAACTGGTATGAGGTGGGAATTAGTAGACTGTTTAAATTTATGGAGCAAAATTTCCTTGTTCTTGTTGTCTTTTTGATTTTTCAACTCCTTTATGACCTCTTCGAAGGACACGGATTCGTGTTCTTTAGTTTGGCCTACTTTAATTTGCAGAATCTTTGAAAACTGTGATACTAGTCCGGCAGCTTCAAGCTCTTTTTTAACTGCATTTATATCAAGATTTTCATCTGTTTCCTGCTTGCTATCTCTAAATGTATAATCCAATACGTGGGTTTGATTGCCTGAATTGCCGCTTGCAATGGCCACACCTGCTCCAAAGAGGCACAAGGCAGAGAAGATTAATAGGGAGCAGACAGCCAGTATAGTTGAGCGTTGGATAACTAATTCCTGAATCTGTCTAAAATTATAGGCATGAAGTTTTCGATTGTTTCCAAGCTTGACCAAAAAGTCTATAAATAAACGCATACCAAAGAAGAGTAGGATAGTTCCCAGAGTTCCTAAGAGAACGGTGATGCCCATTGTTATGACATTTTCCCAAGCTCGTCCACTCATACCCATGTAATAGGCTGTTCCTAGAAGCAAAATTCCGAGGATAGAAGCAAGAAGGTACACCCCCTTGGGGAGTAGTTTCTTCATCCCAGAAGGAGAATAGGCGAGCAGGTTTCCGATTTCCATATTGGCAGTCTTTGCACTTAAAAGGACAAAAACAGCTAATTTTACGGCTAGGAAGCCGATGACTGTATAGAGTAGAGCTGTGGTAGATAGAGAAAATTGATGTTCAATAATCCCTAGTCCCACAATTTTAGCGGTTATTAGGCTAATCAATTCTGAAATTAAGATGGAAATAGGAAGGCCTATTCCAAGGGCAAGGACACTGTTTCTCAAATCCTCGAGCAGAAGTAGCAAGAACAGTTTGCTTCTTCGCATTCCCAGTGTGAGATAGACACCAAATTCATGTTTTCTCCTTTCCATCTGCATACTGCTTGAGAAGTAGACTAGAAAAAAGAGAATAAAGAGCGTTGCTACATAAAGAATGGGAATCATGCTAAAGAGTTTATTTACAGCGTCACTTTCTATTTGTTTTAGAAAGTGCATCACATCTTGATGAGACAAAGAAAGGATGATGTAAAAGGAGATAATAGACAGAACCATAGAACTGAAATACAAGCCATTATTCTTTCGATCTCTCTTGCTATTTCTTGAGACTAATTTAGAAAACATTACCATCACCTCCAGCTAGTGCTGCCATGACCTTTAGTATTCTGTGGTAGAAGTCTTCTTGACTTTCTCTTGGATAATCGCGACGGATTTCATGGAATAGTTTTCCATCTTGGATAAACAAGATGCGGTTGCAAAAGCTGGCTGCGACGGAATCGTGGGTCACCATGAGAATGGTGGTTTCTTCCACTTGATTCATTTCGGATAATTTTTGCATCAAAATGGTCGCATTTTTTGAATCCAAAGCCCCTGTGGGCTCGTCCGCAAATACAATCTTAGGGTCTAAAATTAAGGCGCGCGCAGCAGCTACCCTTTGCCGTTGACCACCTGATAATTGAGAAGGGAACTTATCCAGAAGTTCAGAAATATCCAGATATTGGGAAAGTAATTCTAATCGAACCTTGCTTTCGTTGGCATCGACCTTGTGCAAAGATAAGGGAAGTAAAATATTTTCTTTGGCTGTAAGATTCTCCAAGAGCTCAAAATTCTGGAAGAGATAGCCAATTTCCTTGCCTCTATAATCTGTTAATTGGCTCCCTTTTAACTGACCTAAATCCTTTTCTTGCATTTGAATGGAACCGTCAGTTGGTTTGATGATAGTAGCGAGACAGTTAAGAAGGGTTGTTTTCCCAGAACCACTGCTCCCCATAATCCCTAAGAACTCACCTTTGACAACTTGAAAAGATATACCGTTCAAGGCTTTGGTGATATTCGGCTCTTTTCCATAATGCTTTTTTAATGATTCTACTCGTAAAATTGTTTCCATGTGAAACACCTCCATCTTTTGTTACTTTCATTATAATATGAATCAGAGTAGAATAACACTTACGGATGATGTAAGAAATCTTTATCATTAGGTTATTGGAGCTATACTTACTATATTATAGCATGGTTTCAAGGATTTAAAAAGAGGAGTTGAGAGTCGAGAAATTTTCCTAATATTGAAATTATAAAAAATAATACCACTGTAGTCCATGCTCCAGCAGTATTATTTTTTATTTTATAGGAAACTCTACTCCCACTCAATTGAGACTGGTATATCCATATCCCTTGTAAATCAAGGGTTTAGAAGGGTTATATACTTCAATGGGGGGATTTTTCGGGGGGATTGATTTTTTCATATGTTGATTTCAATTAAATTTTACTCTTGTTTCTGATGCGGTTTGTATGGTAATTGCATTTGTAAGTAGTTGAGCTATCTCTTTATCAGCACCACTGTACAAGTACTAATGATAGTCAGCTATCAGGAACATATTCATACGAAAAAAGCGGTATTGATGGTTCTGAAATGGGATTCGAAGACGAAGAAATGACATTGCATTACGAACTAAAAGTAAGTTGTGATGAAAACATATTTAATATCAATCTCCTTTCAGAGAGAGGCAATAATGTGAAGTACCTCTATTCCGAGAAAGTAGCTATTGATACAGACAAACAGATTATCAGTGATAACAATGGTACTGAGCTGAAATATTCAGTTTCTGGAGATTCTGTAACAATGCCTGATTTAGCAGGAGATAGTGGTGAAACAGTAACATTAAGTAAATAGAATAAACCAAAAAATAGAGCTTGATATGTAATCTATCAGGCTCTATTCTTGTAAGTTTGTAAGTAATATTTTATATTAATCATCTAATTACAGTTTTTTTACATTTTTTATTAATATTTCTGTATTGTCAATTAAAAATTTCCCATCATTATTACTAATAAACTCATTGATATATTTAAGAATACAAACATAATGATTATAGTAAACGTTATATGTATTTACATCTAAACAGAAGTGAGTTAAAGCAAATTTAACATGGTCAGTTCGTTTAATATCGGTGAAATCTACGATTTTTGCTCTATTGCCATCAATTTTCTTTCCTAGAGCATATCTATTCGGAATTTCGTTATTATCACTATTATGAATGATACTATAGTCATTCATGATGGGTGTATTTACTTTAAAATTTTCAAAAAAATGTTCTCTATTAATAAAAAGATTATGGGATTTTAATTCCTTAATTAATTTAATAATGGGTACATACAGGTTTGTGTTAAACATATTAATAGAGGTGATTCTATCTAACTCGTTTGTTAATATTTTAATTTGCTCGTCATAGCTTGTAAATAAGTTAAAACCCAGCAATTCATGCGAAAGTAGTCTATTTATTTCTGTAGGAGTCATATTTAAAACATTAGTAATTGCTTCAAAAGAGCAGACAGTTTCACTTCCATATAAAACCTTTATAATTCTTGATATGATATTAATAAAGCATGAATAGATTTTTATACTATAAAAGTCACTAACTTCTTGGACTTGTTCTAAAGTATAGTAATTCTTATCAATTATTTGTTTAAATATATCAGCTAACTTTTTCCTTGTTTCGGAAATATTGGATGTTTCATAAGTTAGAATTCGTCTATTACGTAAATCGAAAGGTAGTTCTGAAACATCGCCAAAATCAGAATTGAACACACAAATAACTCTATCCCACCCTAGACACTTTACTGCATATCCTAATTCAAATAATACGTTAGGGTTAGGAGTTCTTTTACCATTTAAACTACTGTTTATAATTGATATATCTGCTATAAATAGGCCACACTTATCAATTTTGGTTAATATTGAATCAACAATATCTGGACTACCTAGAACACCTTTTGTATCTCTGTCAATTTCAGTGATAAGAGAGTACGGAGAATCTTGGTTCATTTTTTTCAATGCTAATTTTATAGAATTCTCAATTAAATTTCTATTTGTTTTATTCGGTAAGTCAGATTGCCATGAAAAGAATATTGTAGTCATAAAAAGCTCCGATAGTTAATCAGTAGAATATTATTTGTGAATGAATTTGGTTAGCAATAACTACGATGTTTGAGTTACTCATTTATTTTGATAATATAGAAAATTAATATGAGCAGAATGAGATGATAGTCATACTCATATTGCTGAATAGAATCATAAATAGGTACTCCATGCAAATACTTATTTCTGATTCCCCAGCTATTGTCATATGATTTGTTATTTAGGACAAAATTCAAATAATTAATTTCTTGAATTGAAAATAAGGTATCCGAAAATATTAACCATCCATTATCAAGCATCCTATCAGCACTGAGTTTTTCAGATTCAGATAAAGATATACTATTAACAGAGCCATATAAGAATATTTTTTCTAAAAGACTTATTTGGGACATATCTTTAAAAGATATAACACCTGTATCATTTTGGCAAATTCCAGCATCTATTAGTAGTTTTATGTAATCTATTTGATATTCATGAAAATTTGCATAACTCAAGCATTGTTGTGAAATTAATTCCTTAAAGTTGCTTCCTTTGTATTCCTCATTAATAAAATGAATAGGACTTTGGTCAGAGAATAATAAATTAACAATCTGTTAAATATTATTATCTGAATTATTCATTGAGAAGTATTTTCTTTTAGTAAAACTCTGCAGAGATTCAATTGAAGGAGTAGAAGTAATATTATATAAATTTACATCAATAAGCCCTTCTTCACTCAATAATTTGTATTGTTTTCTTAATGATTCTTCGATTCTAAAAAGTGTTGCTGTTTTATTTCCCGTTGTTTCTGAAATTGAAGGCACATCAAAATGTATCCAATCAATACCGTACTGATTAGTCAGGAAAATATCGAAAAACCAAGTAATGAAATCTTCAATTCTTAGACTGAATTTCTGTAGTATTTTTGATAAAGCAATCAGTTTCATCACGTATAGTTGATGCTTGACTGAGAAGTAAAAACCAAATTTATAGTGATTTCTAGTCGAAATGCCTAACGTTCTTTCAAGTACCCCCATCTCTAATTGAGGAAAGCTTGCTAATGCAAAAGTACCAACACTTGTGCTCAGTTCAAAGTCTTTACAAAAATAGTCTAATATATTTTGAAAATTATGTTTTTCAAAAAGTTTAGCACTATCTATAAAAGTTGATAATGTATATTCATATTGTTTTGGCCTAGCTCCACCTGTTGCGACTGCAATAGGATTATACAAACCTTTTTCAATTCCCTCAATATGAAGCTCCCTACTCTTTTTAATTGCGTAATAGTACGCTTCCTTCTTTGTATATACTCTAATATCAACTTGAATTCCAAAATCCTTATCATTAAAACTAGAATTAAATTCTTGAATTTTTTTGTCAATCAACATTTTTTGTTTATCTGTAAGTTGAAAGTATCTATTCTTATCGAAACCTTTTATAGGGTTTCTTAAAATTTTTAAATAATTTATATTCACATCGGGGTCACAAATATATTTTTCAATTAAATCATTCCACTCTAAATTTGTGATATTACTTGGGATAACATTTTTACATGAATTTGAATCTACAAAATTATCGAGTAATATTTCAAGATGAGAGGGTGAACTCAGAAAAAATTGCTTAATGAAAGTAGGATACTTTTTTAGAAAATAGGTATTTTTTAAGAGATGACATAAATGTAGATTGGATTCTATAAAATATTGCACAAACTCTACTTCACTAATTTTTTGACCATAGTTAAATAATGTAAATATCTCAAAAAAGTCTTCACGATAGTTATATTCGCTTTGTAGAAGTTTTATGTTATTTAAAATCTCATCTTTCGGAGCAGAACCAAAATAATTATTTTGTAGTTGAATCATCGAAGGAAGAGATTTCTTTATTTCTTCAATATAGCTTAGCGACCAGTCAATTGAAAAAACCTCATTTTCTATGAATTTGATAATATTATAAAATTCAAGGGCTTCCAAAAAAGAATTTAGGCTATAAGAATTCGATAAATAAGCATCTAAAATTTCTTGAATTCTTGGAAAATAGAAACCGATAGATAAGTCATTTACATCATAAAATTTTACTCTAGAAATCATATATATTTTTTACATTTGAAAAATAAAATTACGTGCTATAAAAATACTTTGTACTTTTTATTATAAAAATCCCTCCAAAAATGTTGGTCAAAAAAATTTTTAACTAACTTTTCGGGGGGATTTAGGGGGGAATCAAACGAAGATACACCCTTTTTAGACTATTTTGTTCCTGCTAAACTGCTGTAGAATCGCTATTTTGAAGGTAAATCAAGCCTCTCCATTACTCCCACTCAACGGTTGCAGGTGGTTTACTTGTAATATCATAGACGATGCGGTTAACGTGGTCCACTTCGTTTACGATACGTACAGAAATCTTTTGAAGGACATCCCAAGGAATTTTTGCAAAGTCAGCTGTCATACCATCGATAGAAGTGATTGCACGAATGGCGATTGTGTAATCATAAGTACGACCATCACCCATAACCCCAACTGAACGAACGCCTGTGTTAACAGTGAAGTATTGCCAGATATCGCGGTCAAGACCTGCTTTAGCAATTTCCTCACGAAGAATAGCGTCTGACTCACGAACTGTTTCTAGCTTTTCTTCAGTGATTTCACCCATAACACGGATAGCAAGACCTGGTCCTGGGAATGGTTGGCGCCATACGATGTGGTCTGGCATACCAAGCTCTGTACCGAGGGCGCGAACTTCATCTTTGTAAAGAGTGTTGAGTGGTTCAATCAGTTCAAACTGCATATCTTCTGGAAGACCACCCACGTTGTGGTGTGACTTGATAGTTTGAGCTGTATCTGTACCAGACTCGATAACATCTGTGTATAAGGTACCTTGAGCAAGGAATTTCACATCTTTGAGCTTGCTTGCTTCGTCATCAAAAACATATACAAACTCATTACCGATGATTTTACGTTTTTGTTCAGGGTCAGAAACGCCAGCAAGTTTATCAAGGAAACGTTTAGCAGCGTCTGCTTTGACGATATTCAAACCAAACTTACCACCAAGCATGTCCATAACTTGGTCCGCTTCTCCTTTACGAAGAAGACCGTGATCCACGAAGATACAGATCAATTGATCGCCAATCGCTTTTTGGAGAAGAACTCCAACAACTGAAGAGTCAACACCACCTGATAGACCAAGAAGGACACGTTTATCACCTACTGTTTCACGGATTTTTTGGATCTGCATATCGATGAAGTTATCCATTGTCCAGTCGCCTTTAGCTTTACAGATGTTAAGAGCAAAGTTACGAAGGATATCATTTCCGTACACAGAATGACGAACTTCTGGGTGGAATTGGATACCGTAAATGTGTTTATCTGGGTTTTCGATAGCTGCGTATGGGCAGTCAGCTGATGTACCTGTACGAACAAAGTCAGAAGGAATCTCAGTAACCGCATCACCATGACTCATCAGAACAGTCTGTTCATCAGGTGTTGATTCAAAAAGCGCTGATGGTGTGTGAGTTAGGGTTGATTGACCGTATTCACGATTTCCAGCATCACCTGCAGGAACAACTTTTCCTCCAAGTTTATGGGTCAACAACTGCATACCGTAACAGATTCCCAAAATTGGAATTCCAAGTTCGAAGATTTCTGGGTCAATATCGAATGAACCATCTTCGTATACAGAGTTTGGACCACCTGAAAGGATGATTCCTACAGGGTTGATTTCACGAACTTCAGCAGCTGAAATTTTATGACTTTTTAGTTCTGAAAAAACACCAATCTCACGGATACGGCGTGAAATCAGCTGGTTGTATTGGCTACCATAGTCCAATACGATGATTTTTTCTACATCTTGCAAATCAGTTGAAATGTTGCTCATCTTTTTCCTTTCTCAAAAGAAATATCTTTTTCAATATTCTATCACAAATAAGGGCGAATTACCAACTAAACAAGGCGAAGTTTGACTTTTTCTAGTTTATTGGGGTACAATAGAGAAAAGATAGAAATGAAGTGAAAAATATGCTACCCGCTTATATGAAAATCCATGATCAGATTAAAAAGGATATTGACGAACATCGTTGGGCCATTGGTGAGAGGCTTCCCAGTGAACGAGATTTAGCAGAGCAGTTTGCGGTTAGTCGTATGACCCTCCGACAAGCCGTATCTCTATTAGTCGAAGAAGGCGTCTTAGAGCGCCGTGTAGGAAGCGGCACCTTTGTTTCCAGTACTCGAGTACAAGAAAAGATGCGAGGGACAACCAGTTTTACTGAAATTGTTAAGTCCCAAGGCAAAGTACCCTCTAGCCAGCTCATTTCCTACAGAAAAACTATTCCTAATGAACAGGAAGTTGCCAAGCTAGGAATTTCTCCTACCGAGAATATTATCCGAATGGAACGGGTCCGCTATGCCGACCGGGTTCCTCTGGTTTATGAAGTTGCTTCTATTCCTGAAAAATTCATTAAGGACTTTAAAAAAGAAGAAATCACTAGTCATTTCTTCCAGACTCTACAAAAACACGGCTACCGTATTGGCAAATCACAGCAGACCATCTATGCTCGTCTTGCTAAAGAAAAGATTGCCCACTATTTGGAAGTTGAAAAAGGACATGCTATTCTTGGTTTGACTCAGGTTTCCTACCTAGAAGATGGTACTGCATTTGAATATGTAAAAAGTCAGTATGTAGGCGAACGCTTTGAATTTTATCTTGAGAATAACTAGTCTAGAAAGGCTAGTTTTTTTGCTTTCTTAAAAGATTAGAATTATCAAAACAATCTGTCTAGGCTTGATTTTATGGCTTATTTACTATAAAATGAGAAGGAAAAACGTCAAACTTTTATATTGCAAATAGGAGAAAACATGACAAAAACATTAAAACGTCCTGAGGTTTTATCACCTGCAGGGACTTTAGAGAAGCTAAAGGTAGCTGTTCAATATGGAGCAGATGCTGTCTTTATCGGTGGTCAGGCCTATGGTCTTCGTAGCCGTGCCGGAAACTTTACTTTCGAACAGATGGAAGAAGGTGTCCAGTTTGCTGCCAAGTACGGTGCCAAAGTCTATGTAGCTGCCAATATGGTTATGCACGAAGGAAATGAAGCTGGTGCTGGTGAGTGGTTCCGTAAACTGCGTGATATCGGGATTGCAGCAGTTATCGTATCTGACCCAGCCTTGATCATGATTGCAGCGACTGAAGCACCAGGTCTTGAAATCCACCTATCTACCCAAGCAAGTGCAACTAACTATGAAACCCTTGAGTTCTGGAAAGAACTGGGCTTGACTCGTGTCGTTTTGGCGCGTGAGGTTTCGATGGAAGAATTAGCTGAAATCCGCAAACGTACAGATGTTGAGATTGAAGCCTTTGTCCACGGAGCCATGTGTATTTCTTACTCTGGTCGTTGTACTCTTTCAAACCACATGAGTATGCGTGATGCTAACCGTGGTGGTTGCTCTCAGTCTTGCCGTTGGAAGTATGATCTTTATGATATGCCATTTGGGAAAGAACGTAAGAGCTTGAAAGGGGAAATCCCAGAAGAATTTTCAATGTCAGCTGTTGACATGTCCATGATTGACCATATCCCAGATATGATTGAAAATGGTGTGGACAGTCTAAAAATCGAAGGACGCATGAAGTCTATTCACTATGTTTCAACAGTAACTAACTGTTATAAGGCTGCTGTTGATGCTTATCTAGAGAGTCCAGAGAAGTTTGAAGCTGTTAAGCAAGACTTGATTGATGAGATGTGGAAGGTTGCCCAACGTGAATTAGCAACAGGTTTCTACTACGGTACACCATCTGAAAATGAGCAGTTGTTTGGTGCTCGTCGTAAAATTCCTGAGTATAAGTTTGTCGCTGAAGTGGTTTCTTATGATGATGCGACACAAACAGCAACTATTCGTCAACGGAATGTCATTAACGAAGGCGACCAAGTTGAGTTTTATGGCCCAGGTTTCCGTCATTTTGAAACGTATATCGAAGATTTACATGATGCCAAGGGCAATAAAATCGACCGCGCCCCAAATCCAATGGAACTCTTGACCATTAAGGTTCCACAACCTGTTCAAGCTGGGGACATGGTCCGCGCTCTCAAGGAAGGTCTTATCAATCTCTATAAGGAAGATGGAACCAGCGTCACAGTTCGTGCCTAGAGAAGGAAAAGTGAATGAATCAAGCACAAGGTTTGTTAGTTGATGATGAAGGCAGATGTATTCATTATCATGGCGAAAAGGACATCGTTTCCCTCCAGTGCTATGAGTGTAAAAAATACTATGCTTGCTATCAGTGCCACAATGCTATAGAAACGCATGTGTTTTCGCCCTATCCCTTGGCGCTTTCTGAGGATCGACCGATCTTATGTGGGGTTTGTAAGAGGACAATGACTTTCCAAGAATACCAAAAGCAGATGGCTTGTCCTTACTGCAGTGCTCCATTTAATCCAGGTTGTAAACAACACTATTCCTACTATTTTAAATAAACTGAATCAATCCAGGTTTTAAACTTGGATTTTTCAGTTTGTTTCAGAAAATATAGTAAAATCAAGAAAAACTCGCAATCTAAAATGGAAAAACTTTCTATAAGAATAGTGTAAAATTAGCAAAAATAGAAATATATTATCTGAAACGCTTTCAACGTAAGTAAAAAGTTGACAAATCAAAATTTTAGGACTAAACTAAGTAAGTAAATTTTAAATAAAAGGAGAATTCATCATGAATTTAACATTTTTCGGTCTTTGTCTTGCCTGTATGGGTGTATCTCTTGCAGAAGGTATGTTGATGAACGGTTTGTTCAAATCAGCAGCTCGCCAACCAGACATCATCCCACAATTACGTAGCTTAATGATCATGGGAATTGCCTTTATTGAAGGAACGTTCTTGGTTACCCTCGTCTTTTCATTCGTCATCAAATAGACAAATGGAACGAGAAGAAAAGGGAGGATTCTAGATGGAAGAAAGTATCAATCCAACCATCAATATTGGTCCTGTTACCTTTGATTTAACCATGTTAGCCATGACCTTGTTGATTGTGGGAGTTGTTTTTGGCTTTATCTATTGGGCAAGTCGCAATATGACTTTGAAACCCAAAGGAAAGCAAAATGTACTTGAGTATTTCTATGACTTCGTTATTGGATTTACAGAACCTAACATTGGTAAAAGCTACATGAAAGACTACTCGCTCTTTTTCCTTTGTCTATTTCTATTTATGGTACTGGCAAATAACCTCGGTTTGATGGCGAAACTTCAAACCACAGATGGGACAAACCTTTGGACATCGCCAACTGCAAATCTCCAGTTTGACTTGGCCTTGTCATTTGGAATTATCCTGATGACCCATATTGAAGGGATTCGTCGCCGTGGGATTAAAAAATATCTAAAAGCCTATATCACACCTGGCTTTATGACTCCCATGAATATCTTAGAAGAGTTTACCAACTTTTTATCACTTGCCTTGCGGGTGTTCGGAAATATCTTTGCTGGAGAAGTGATGGCTAGTTTGCTAATCACTCTATCTCATCAAGCTCTATATTGGTATCCAGTTGCTTTTGGTGCTAACTTGGCTTGGACAGCCTTTTCTGTCTTTATTTCCTGCATCCAAGCCTATGTGTTTACCATGTTGTCTTCTATGTACTTAGGAAATAAGATAAATGATGGAGAAGAGTAGAAAGGAGTAACAGATGCACGTAACAGTAGGTGAATTAATTGGTAACTTTATTTTAATCGCTGGCTCTTTTATCCTTTTGATTGTCTTAGTTAAGAAATATGCGTGGTCAAACTTGACAAGTGTCTTCGAAGAAAGGGCAAATAAAATTGCTGCTGATATTGATGGAGCTGAACAAGCACGTCAAAAAGCAGAAACTCTTGCCCAAAAACGAGAAGATGAATTGGCTGGTAGTCGCAACGAGGCCAAAACAATCATTGAAAATGCTAAAGAGACTGCAGAAAAGAGTAAAGCAGATATTCTGGCAGATGCTAAAGTAGAAGCAGGTCGCTTAAAAGAGAAGGCGAATCAAGAAATTGCTCAGAATAAAGCAGAAGCTTTGCAAAGTGTTAAGGGCGAGGTGGCAGATTTGACGATTAGTCTTGCTGGTAAAATCATCTCAAAAAACCTTGACAGTCATGCTCATAAGGAACTCATTGATCAGTATATCGATCAGCTAGGAGAAGCCTAATGGACAAGAAAACAGCAAAGGTAATTGAAAAGTACAGCATGCCTTTTGTCCAATTAGTGATTGAAAAAGGAGAAGAGGACCGGATTTTTTCAGACTTGGATCAAATCAAGCAAGTCGCAGAAGAAACGGGCTTACCTTCTTTTTTAGCTCAGGTGGCAGTTGATGAGTCTGATAAGGAAAAAACAGTTGGTTTCTTTCAAGACTCTGTCTCACCTTTAATGCAAAACTTTATTCAGGTTCTGATTTACAATCACAGAGCAAATCTTTTTTATGATATCATTGTTGATTGTTTGAATCGTCTTGAAAGAGAAACCAATCATTTTGTAGTCACGATCTCTTCAGCTCATCCTTTAACAGATGAACAGAAGGAACGTTTGCTTCCCTTGATAGAGAAAAAAATGTCTCTGAAAGTACGGAGTATTAAAGAACAAATTGATGAAGGACTCATTGGTGGTTTTGTCATTTTTGCTAATCACAAGACAATTGATGTGAGTATAAAACAACAACTTCGAGTTGTTAAAGAAAATTTGAAATAGAAAGTGGTGTTCTTTTGGCAATTAACGCACAAGAAATCAGCGCTTTAATTAAGCAACAAATTGAAAATTTCAAACCCAATTTTGATGTGTCTGAAACGGGTGTTGTAACCTATATCGGGGATGGAATTGCGCGTGCTCACGGTCTTGAAAATGCCATGAGTGGAGAGCTGTTGATTTTTGAAAACGGCTCTTATGGGATGGCGCAAAACTTGGAGTCTACAGACGTTGGGATTATCATCCTTGGAGACTTTACAGATATTCGTGAAGGTGATACCATTCGCCGTACAGGTAGAATTATGGAAGTACCTGTGGGGGATAGCCTGATTGGACGTGTTGTCGACCCACTTGGTCGTCCAGTTGATGGTCTTGGTGACATCCATACTGACAAAACTCGTCCAGTAGAAGCGCCAGCTCCTGGTGTTATGCAACGTAAGTCTGTATCAGAACCATTGCAAACTGGTTTGAAAGCTATTGACGCCCTTGTACCGATTGGTCGTGGTCAACGTGAGTTGATTATCGGTGACCGTCAGACAGGGAAAACAACCATTGCGATTGATACAATCTTGAACCAAAAAGGGCAAGATATGATCTGTATCTATGTAGCGATTGGACAAAAAGAATCAACAGTCCGTACACAAGTAGAAACACTTCGTCAGTATGGTGCCTTGGATTACACAATCGTTGTGACTGCCTCTGCTTCACAACCATCTCCATTGCTCTTCCTAGCTCCTTATGCTGGGGTTGCTATGGCAGAAGAGTTTATGTACCAAGGCAAGCATGTTTTGATCGTATATGATGATCTTTCAAAACAAGCGGTCGCGTATCGTGAGCTTTCCCTCTTGCTTCGTCGTCCACCAGGTCGTGAAGCCTTCCCAGGGGATGTTTTCTATCTTCACAGCCGTTTGCTTGAGCGCTCAGCTAAAGTTTCTGATGAACTTGGTGGTGGATCTATTACAGCCCTACCATTTATCGAGACACAAGCGGGAGATATCTCTGCCTATATCGCAACCAACGTGATTTCTATCACTGACGGACAAATCTTCCTTGGTGATGGTCTCTTCAATGCGGGTATTCGTCCAGCCATCGATGCGGGTTCATCTGTATCCCGTGTAGGTGGTTCTGCACAAATCAAAGCCATGAAGAAAGTAGCTGGTACACTTCGTATCGACCTTGCTTCATACCGTGAGTTGGAAGCCTTCACTAAGTTTGGTTCTGACTTGGATGCAGCAACACAGGCTAAGTTAAACCGTGGACGTCGTACTGTGGAAGTATTGAAACAACCTGTTCATAAACCACTACCTGTTGAGAAACAAGTAACCATTCTCTATGCTTTGACACATGGTTTCTTGGATACGATTCCAGTAGATGACATTGTTCGTTTTGAGGAAGAGTTCCATACTTTCTTTGATGCTCATTATCCAGAGATTTTGGGAACCATTCGTGAAACAAAAGACTTGCCAGATGAAGCAGTCTTGGATGCTGCGATTACAGAGTTTCTCAATCAATCCAGCTTCCAATAAGAATAGAGGTGTCAGATGGCAGTATCTCTAAATGATATTAAAACAAAAATCGCCTCAACCAAAAATACGAGTCAAATCACTAATGCCATGCAAATGGTATCGGCTGCCAAGTTAGGTCGCTCTGAAGAAGCAGCGCGCAACTTTCAAGTTTACGCTCAGAAGGTCCGTAAGCTTTTGACGGATATTCTGCATGGTAACGGATCTGGTGGTTCAACCAATCCGATGCTCATCAGTCGCCCAGTTAAGAAAACAGGCTATATCGTTATCACTTCAGACCGTGGCTTGGTTGGAGGTTATAATGCTTCCATCCTTAAAGCCGTTATGGAGTTGAAAGAAGAATACCATCCAGATGGTAAAGATTTTGAGATAATCTGTATCGGTGGTATGGGAGCTGATTTCTTTAAGGCTCGAGGTATTCAGCCAATCTATGAACTACGTGGCTTGGCAGATCAGCCTAGTTTTGATGAAGTTCGTAAAATTATTTCAAAAACGATTGAGATGTACCAAAACGAACTTTTTGATGAATTGTACGTCTGCTACAACCATCATGTCAATACTCTCACAAGTCAAATGCGTGTGGAACAAATGCTTCCGATTGTTGACTTGGATCCAAATGAAGCGGATGAAGAGTATAGCTTGACCTTTGAGTTGGAAACGAGTCGTGATGAGATTCTAGAGCAGTTGTTGCCACAGTATGCCGAAAGTATGATTTACGGGGCTATTATCGATGCCAAGACAGCTGAAAATGCTGCAGGTATGACCGCCATGCAAACGGCGACTGATAATGCCAAGAAGGTCATCAATGATTTGACAATCCAGTATAACCGTGCTAGACAGGCGGCGATTACACAAGAAATTACAGAAATCGTAGCGGGGGCTAGTGCCTTAGAATAAGGCTTTGCCTCCCTCGTATCAAAATGAACTTAGGACCTAGTTGAGCTAGGAACCGACAGTATCTTATATAGAATAGGAGAAGGAGATGAGTTCAGGTAAAATTGCTCAGGTTATCGGTCCCGTTGTAGACGTCTTGTTTGCAGCAGGGGAAACACTTCCTGAGATTAATAATGCACTTGTCGTCTACAAAAATGACGAAAGAAAAACAAAAATCGTCCTTGAAGTAGCCTTGGAGTTGGGTGATGGTATGGTCCGTACGATCGCCATGGAATCAACAGATGGTTTGACTCGTGGAATGGAAGTTTTGGACACAGGCCGTCCAATCTCCGTGCCAGTAGGTAAAGAAACTTTGGGACGTGTCTTCAACGTTTTGGGAGATACCATTGACTTGGATGCTCCTTTCGCTGAGGACGCTGAGCGTCAGCCAATTCATAAGAAAGCTCCAACTTTTGATGAATTGTCTACCTCATCTGAAATCTTGGAAACAGGGATTAAGGTTATCGACCTTCTTGCCCCATACCTTAAAGGTGGTAAAGTTGGACTCTTCGGTGGTGCCGGAGTTGGTAAAACTGTCTTGATCCAAGAATTGATTCACAACATTGCTCAAGAACATGGTGGTATTTCAGTGTTTACCGGTGTTGGGGAACGTACTCGTGAAGGGAACGACCTTTACTGGGAAATGAAAGAATCAGGCGTTATCGAGAAAACAGCCATGGTATTTGGTCAGATGAATGAACCACCTGGAGCACGTATGCGTGTTGCCCTTACTGGTTTGACAATTGCCGAATACTTCCGTGATGTAGAAGGCCAAGATGTGCTTCTTTTCATTGACAATATCTTCCGTTTCACTCAAGCTGGTTCAGAAGTATCTGCCCTTTTGGGTCGTATGCCTTCAGCCGTTGGTTACCAACCAACACTTGCTACGGAAATGGGTCAATTGCAAGAGCGTATCACATCAACTAAGAAGGGTTCTGTAACCTCTATCCAGGCTATCTACGTGCCTGCGGATGACTATACTGACCCTGCGCCAGCCACAGCCTTTGCTCACTTGGATTCAACTACAAACTTGGAACGTAAGTTGGTACAGTTGGGTATCTACCCAGCCGTTGATCCGTTGGCTTCAAGCTCTCGTGCCTTGGCACCTGAGATTGTTGGTGAGGAGCACTACGCAGTTGCTGCTGAGGTTAAACGTGTCCTTCAACGTTACCATGAATTGCAAGATATCATTGCTATCCTTGGTATGGATGAACTTTCTGATGAAGAAAAGACTTTGGTTGCACGTGCCCGTCGTATCCAGTTCTTCTTGTCTCAAAACTTTAACGTTGCAGAACAATTTACTGGTCAACCTGGTTCTTATGTGCCAGTAGCGGAAACAGTTCGTGGCTTTAAGGAAATTCTTGAAGGAAAACATGACCAGTTACCAGAAGATGCCTTCCGTGGTGTCGGTTCAATCGAAGACGTCATTGCTAAGGCAGAAAAAATGGGATTTTAAGAGGTGATCTATGGCTCATTTAACTGTCCAGATCGTGACACCAGATGGCCTCGTCTATGATCACCATGCCAGCTTTGTATCGGTACGAACTCTGGATGGTGAGATGGGGATCTTGCCACGACATGAAAATATGATTGCGGTTTTAGCGGTTGATGAAGTGAAGGTAAAACGTATCGATGATGATACTCATGTGAACTGGATTGCAGTGAACGGAGGAATTATCGAGATTGCTAATGATATCATTACTATTGTAGCAGACTCAGCAGAGCGTGCTCGTGATATTGACATCAGTCGTGCAGAACGTGCGAAACTTCGAGCTGAACGAGAAATCGAAGAAGCTCATGACAAGCATTTGATTGACCAAGAACGTCGTGCAAAAATCGCATTGCAACGTGCTATCAACCGTATCAATGTCGGAAATAGACTATAAAAAAATGAACTTGAAACTCAAGTTCATTTTTTTAATGTGGGAAGTTGATGCAGACTCCTTCAGGGACATGGAAGTCGTTAGAAAGCTCTGCAAGACGACCACTTTTAGGATTGCGCTTAAAGACGGTTGCGTTATCAGAATCTTGATGAACAGCAATGAGAAACTCTTGATCAGGACTCAGGTCGAAATCACGTGGATTTTTACCATGGCTTGGTACAATCTCTAATAATTCCAAGCTACCATCAGCGAGGATTGTATAGACCGCAATGGAATCATGACCTCGGTTGGATGCGTAGAGGTATTTGCCATCTTTTGAAAGACGAATGGCAGCAGTAGCATTAAAGCCTTCGTATCCATCTGGTAAGGTTGAAATAACTTGCATGCGTTCAAATTCACCAACTCCATCATAAATCAAGACCTCTATCGTGCTATTAAGTTCGCAGATGAGATAGGCAATCTTATAGTGGTGGTGGAAAACGATGTGGCGTGCACCTGCTCCAGCTTGGCTGTGATAAGTATAGAGTTTACTTAGTTTTCCTTCTGGACTAACATCGTAGGTTGTTACTTCATCTGTTCCTAGATCACAAGTGACGAGGTACTGGTCAGGTGTTAGATCTGTAAAGTGTACATGTGGGGAAGTTTGGTTTTCATGAGGACCTTGTCCACTATGCTGATCTAGATCCGTTTGGATGAGGCTACCATCTGCTTGACGTTTATAAACCAGAACTTGACCTTTATGATAGTTGGCCCCATAAACGAGACCACGCTTTTCATCCACTGCCACATAACAATGGGGAGCGCCTTCTTCAACCACATGATTTAGCAAAGCGCCATCTGTCTTATATGCAGCGATTCCACCTAAGCCATCCTGGCTCCCTACAGTGTATAAGTGTTGCTGTTGGTCAAAGGCAAGGTAGGTTGGACTTGGTTCAGCAGCAAAGAGTTCAAGATTTTCAAGCTGGCCTGTTTCTGTATCAAAATCTGCCTTGTAAATCCCTTTAGATAAGCGACGAGTGTAAGTTCCAAAATAAACAGTTTCTTTCATGTCCATACCTCTTAATAATGATAAGTTCATTATACCACAAAATGGCAGTCATGAAGCACTAGATTCATCCATGTAAGCACTTTAAAAAAGAGTTATTTTAGTCTAAAAATGGTATAATGAGAGAATGACAGAAAGGATGTATTTATGGAACATAAAGAGAAACATTTTAGCCTATCTTGGTTTTTTAAGTGGTTTTTAGATAATAAAGCCATCACTGTATTTTTAGTAACCTTGTTACTGGGGCTAAACATTTTTATTCTAAGTAAGATTAGTTTTATCTTTTTACCAGTTTTGGATTTTCTAGGAGTTGTCATGTTGCCAGTTATTTTATCTGGTTTACTTTATTACCTCCTCAATCCGATTGTTGACTGGATGGAGAAGCACAAGATCAATCGTGTCCTTGCCATTAGTATTGTTTTTGTTATTATTGGACTCTTTATCATTTGGGGGCTGGCAGTCGCAATTCCTAATCTGCAACGTCAAGTCTTAAATTTTGCGAAGAATGTGCCGACATACCTGGAAGATGCTGATAAGGTGATCAATGACCTTGTAACCAAACGCTTGCCAGATGATTTTAGACCACAGTTGGAGCAGGTTCTTTCCAATGTTTCTAGTGAGGCGACTATGTGGGCCAGCAAAATCTCTTCTCAAGCTGTTAACTGGGTTAGCGCCTTTATCAGTAGCGTTTCCCAGGTCATTGTAGCGGTTATTATCGTACCCTTCATGCTCTTTTATCTTTTGAGAGATGGGAAAGGCTTGCGGGATTACCTAACTAAATTCATCCCAAACAAGTTAAAAGAACCTGTCGGACAAGTTTTGTCAGATGTTAATAAACAGTTATCAAACTATGTTAGAGGGCAGGTTACAGTTGCTATTATCGTGGCAATTATGTTTATTATCTTCTTTAAGATTATTGGTCTCAGATATGCTGTAACTCTGGGGATCACGGCTGGTATCCTTAATCTAGTACCTTATCTAGGTAGTTTTCTAGCGATGTTGCCTGCTTTGGTTTTGGGCTTGATAGCAGGACCTGTGATGCTTTTGAAAGTAATTATTGTCTTTATTGTTGAACAAACGATTGAAGGTCGCTTCGTTTCTCCGCTTATTTTAGGTAGTCAGTTAAATATCCATCCAATCAATGTCCTCTTTGTTCTCCTAACTTCAGGTTCCATGTTTGGTATTTGGGGAGTCTTGCTGGGAATCCCTGTCTATGCCTCTGCCAAGGTCGTTATCTCAGCTATCTTTAACTGGTATAAAAAAGTCAGCGGTCTGTATGAAGAAGAAGGGGAGGAAATCAAGAGTGAACAATAGTCAACGCATGCTCCAGGCTTTGGATGAACAGGATTTAACCAAAGCGAATCAGTTTTTTCACAAAGCCCTCGAAACAGATTCAAGTGAGGTTCTCTACGAATTAGCAAGCTATCTAGAGGGAATTGGCTTTTATCCTCAAGCAAAAGAAATTTACCAACATATCGTTACAGAATTTCCAGAAGTGAATCTGAACCTAGCAACCATTGCTAGCGAGGATGGAAATGTTGAGGAAGCCTTTGTTTACCTTGAGGAAATCACACCTGATAGTGATTGGTATGTATCAGCTTTGGTATTGAAAGCAGATCTCTATCAGTTGGAAGGATTGACGGATGTGGCGCGTGAAAAGTTGCTGGAAGCTCTGAACTACTCAGAGGATCCACTCTTAATCTTCGGTTTGGCAGAGTTGGATAGCGAGCTAGAAAATTATCAGGAAGCTATTCAGGGTTATGCTCAATTAGACAATCGCTCTATCTATGAGCAAACGGGTATCTCAACCTATCAGCGAATTGGCTACGCTTATGCTCAGTTAGGTAAGTTTGAAGCTGCAACTGAATTCTTAGAAAAAGCTTTAGAATTAGAATACGATGACCAAACTGCCTTTGAACTGGCTAGTCTTTACTTTGACCAAGAAGAGTATCAAAAATCTGTTCTTTACTTTAAGCAGATTGATACCATTTCACCTGATTTTGAAGGATATGAATATGGTTATAGTCAAGCTTTGCATAAGGAACATCAGGTGGAAGAGGCCCTTCGTATCGCTAAACAAGGTTTGGAGAAAAATCCATTTGAAACTCGGCTCTTACTAGCTGCTTCACAGTTTTCGTATGAATTGCATGATCCTAGTGGTGCTGAGCAGTTTCTTCTTACTGCAAAAGAAGATGCAGAGGATACAGAAGAAATTTTCCTTCGCCTTGTAACCATTTATATGGAAAAAGAGCGGTACGAAGATATCATCGCTCTCCAAAGTCAAGAACCTGAAAATCTCCTTACTAAGTGGATGATTGCTCGTTCTTACCAGGAAATCGAGGATTTAGATAAAGCTCATGAGCTCTATCAAGAATTGTCATCTGACCTTAAGGACAATCCAGAGTTTCTGGAGCAATATACTTATCTCTTGCGTGAATTAGGGTATTTCGAAGAAGCCAAGACGCAAGCAGAAGCATATTTAAAACTAATTCCAGATGATGTTCAGATGCAAGAACTCCTGGAAATACTTTAAACTTTGTTAGAATACAAAACTGTATCTCATCATTTTTGATAGATACAGTTTTTCTTTTTCTGAAAATAATAGAATTTTTATCTATTTCTCTTGCTAAATTGTTTATTTATGCTATAATAGGAATAATTATTTTTAGGAGGTGTAGTATGTCTTATCTATTCGAGATTTTACCGAGTTTATTGAACGGTGCAAATATGACAATTCAAGTCTTTGCTCTGGTCTTGATCTTTTCAATTCCTTTGGGTATTGTCGTTGCCTTTGCTTTACAAGTCCGCTGGAAACCCCTCCATTATCTCATTGACCTTTATATTTGGGTGATGCGAGGGACTCCCTTGCTCTTGCAATTAATCTTTATTTACTATGTTCTCCCTAGCATTGGGATACGTTTAGATCGTTTGCCTGCTGCTGTGATTGCTTTTGTATTGAACTATGCAGCCTACTTTGCTGAAATCTTTCGTGGTGGGATTGAAACCATACCCAAAGGGCAGTATGAAGCCGCAAAAGTGTTAAAATTTAGCCCCTTTTCTACAGTTCGCTATATCATTCTTCCTCAAGTTACAAAGATTGTCTTACCGAGCGTCTTTAATGAAATTATGAGTTTGGTCAAGGATACTTCATTGGTTTATGCCCTTGGGATTTCAGATTTGATTTTGGCAAGTCGGACAGCAGCCAATCGAGATGCTAGTCTTGTTCCTATGTTCTTAGCCGGGGCGATTTATTTGATTATGATTGGTCTTGTAACCATTGTAGCGAAAAAACTTGAGAAGAAGTACAGCTATTACAGATAGGAGGATTGCTATGTTAGAATTACGAAACATTAACAAGGCCTTTGCTGGCAAACAAATCTTAACCAACTTCAGCCTATCAATTCCTGAAAAGCAAATCCTTGCAATCGTAGGTCCATCAGGAGGCGGAAAGACAACCCTATTACGTATGCTAGCTGGGTTGGAAACCATCGATTCAGGGGAAATCTACTATAACGGAGAATCGCTAGCTATAGACGAGCTAGAAAAGCGCAATCTTCTGGGATTTGTTTTCCAAGATTTTCAACTCTTTCCGCATTTGTCAGTTCTAGATAACTTAACCTTGTCGCCCATAAAAACGATGAGCATGGAGAAGGAAGTTGTTGAGAAGAAGGCGCGTGGTTTGTTAGAACAACTTGGGTTAGCTGGACATGCAGATGCCTTTCCATTCTCACTTTCAGGTGGGCAAAAACAACGGGTGGCCTTAGCGCGCGCCATGATGATAAACCCAGAAATTATTGGATATGATGAGCCTACATCAGCCTTAGATCCAGAGTTGCGATTGGAAGTGGAAAAACTTATCCTTCAAAATAAAGAGCGTGGCATGACTCAGATTGTTGTAACCCACGATCTTCAGTTCGCGGAAAACATTGCTGATCAGATCCTTAAGGTTGATCCAAAGTAGGAGGTGCCTATGAAGAGAAAGAAAATTGCCCTTGTACTTGCTCTGTTCTTTAGCTTCTTCCTGACAGCTTGTACTCAGAAGGCAAGTGATCCAAATCAGGATAATTGGGCCAAATATCAAAAACAGGGAAGCATTACCATTGGCTTTGACAATACCTTTGTTCCCATGGGATTTGAGGAAAAGAATGGCCAGTATGCGGGCTTTGATATCGACCTAGCCCAAGCTGTTTCTGAAAAGCTAGGAATTCAGATTAAATTTCAACCCATCGACTGGGATATGAAAGAAACCGAACTACAAAATGGTACCATTGATGCCATCTGGAATGGCTATACAGCAACAGATGAACGGAAAGAGAAGGTTGCTTTTACCATTCCTTACATGGAAAATCAACAAGTTTTGGTCTCTAAAAAGTCTCAAAATATCCACTCAGTTCAGGATATGACTGACAAAGTTTTAGGGGCCCAGGCTGGATCTTCTGGCTATTTGAATTTTGAAGGACAACCAGAACTACTCAAGAATCGAGTGAAAGACCAGAAGGCTAATCAATACCAAAGTTTCAATGAAGCCTTGATTGATTTAAAAAATGATCGGATTGATGCCTTGTTGATTGACCGGGTATATGCCAATTATTATCTCCAGTCTGAAGGGATATTAAATGACTACAATCTCTTTTCAGCTGGATTTGAAAGCGAAGCCTTTGCAGTCGGTGTTAGACCTCCTGATAAAACGTTGCTAGATGCCTTGAACCAAGCCTTTGTATCACTATACAAAGAAGGGAAGTTCCAGGAGATCAGCCAGAAATGGTTTGGGGAAGATGTAGCGACCAGTCAGGTGAAAAATCAAGAATAAGAAAAAGAGATTGAGTTTACCTCAGTCTCTTTTGATATTAAAAATCCTCTGGCAAGTGCCAGAGGATAAGAGCTTATACTCAATGAAAATCAAAGAGCAAACTAGGAAGCTAGCCGCAGGCTGCTCAAAGCACTGCTTTGAGGTTGTAGATAGAACTGACGAAGTCAGTAACCATACATACGGCAAGGAAACGCTGACGTGGTTTGAAGAGATTTTCGAAGAGTATTATTTCATTGTTGGGAAGAGCAATACATCACGGATAGTGGTTGTATCAGTGAGGAGCATGCAGAGACGGTCGATACCGATACCCAAACCACCTGTTGGTGGCATACCGTATTCAAGAGCCTCAATGTAGTCGTAGTCAATACCAGTTGCTTCATCATCACCAAGCTCTTTAGCTTTAGCTTGAGCTTCAAAACGGCTAAGCTGATCGATTGGGTCGTTCAACTCTGTAAAGGCATTACCGTATTCCTTAGTCATGATAAAGAGCTCGAAACGGTCAGTAAAGCGTTCGTCTTCAGGATTTTTCTTAGCAAGTGGAGATACAGCTACTGGATGTCCATAGACAAAGGTTGGTTGAATCAAGGTTTCTTCAACAAACTCTTCAAAGAAGGCATTGATGATGTGACCAACCTCAGTGTAGTGTTTCTCAACTGGAACTTTCTTCTCAGCAGCGATAGCTTTAGCTTCCTCGAAAGTCATGTCTTGCCAGAAATCTACACCAGTAATTTCTTTGATGGCATCCACCATGTGAACGCGTTTAAATGGTTCGTTGATTTTGATTTCAGTTCCTTGATAGTTGACTGGACCATCACCCTTAACTGCCTTAGCAGCGTGTTGGATAATACCTTCCGTCAAGTCCATGATATCTTGGAAGTCCGCATAAGCTTGGTAAACTTCGATAGAAGTGAACTCAGGGTTGTGAGTGGCGTCCATTCCTTCGTTACGGAAGATACGGCCAATTTCATAGACACGTTCCATACCACCAACGATAAGACGTTTTAAGTGAAGCTCAGTCGCGATACGAAGTACCATATCGATATTTTGTGCATTGTGGTGAGTGATAAATGGACGAGCAGCAGCGCCCCCAGCTTCGTTGTGGAGAACAGGTGTTTCTACTTCAAGGAAACCTTTTTGGTCAAGGTAACGACGGATTTCAGAGATGATTTTTGAACGAGTGACAAAACGTTCAAAGCTTTCACGATTAGAAATCAAGTCAAGGTAACGTTTACGATAGATGGTTTCAACGTCTGTCAAACCGTGGAATTTCTCAGGAAGTGGGCGAAGTGCTTTAGACAAGTGAGTGATATGAGTTGCCTTGATAGAGAGTTCACCCATATCCGTACGCATGACTTCACCTTCGACACCGAGGAAGTCACCGAGGTCAGCCTTTTTGAAGATTTCGTAGTTTTCTTCACCGACTTCATCTTTACGAACGTAGATTTGGATTTGACCTTCACGGTCTTGGAGATGGGCAAAGCCAACTTTCCCTTTACCACGTTTAGTTACTAAGCGTCCAGCGATAGTAGCAGTTTCATTTAGTTCATGTAATTGTTCTTTATCAAGTTCTGCAAATTTGTCTTTTAGTTCTTGAGAGTTAGCAGTACGTTCAAAACGTTTTCCGAAGGGATCGATTCCTTGTTCACGGAGCGCAGCCATTTTTTCACGGCGAACGATCTGCTGGTCATTTAGTTCTTCCATATGTTCTGTAGACATGGGTTCCTCCTAATTTTACTCAAAATTTGATACGATGAGTCATTTTTTGCGATACTCCCATTTTATCATAAATAGCAGAGAAATTCACGGATATTCTTTGAAAACTAAAAAGAACTTGACTATTAAGATCAAGTTCCATTATTTTTCTTGATAGGAAGTGTCATTCCATCTTTCCATAGTGAAGGATTCAAAATCATCAGTTTCTAAAATTGTCAGACTAGCATTGGCCAAGCCTCCATCTTTGCGAAGGTGAGCCTCTTTATAGCCTAAGAGTGTACGCAGGCTAGCAGTGAGATTTGCCCCATGCCCGACAATCAAAATTCTTTCAGTCGGACTTTCTTTCAGAGATTTGATAAACTGAATGGTTCGCTGAGTCGTAGAGTAAAGAGATTCGGCTTCAAACATCCTCGTATCAAACTGAGCCAGATTAGAGCGAAAGGCCTTTATTTGTTGTGGGTAGATGGAATTGAGCGTAGTGATTTTTAATCCCTCTAGTTTTCCAAGTTGCCATTCACGCAGGTCAGGAATGATTTTTAAAGGACAAGGGGCCTGGAGTTGACTTTGGATAATTTCAGCAGACTTAACTGCTCTGGGTAAATCACTAGAATAAATCGTATCAAAAGGAATTTCCTTAAGATACTGCCCCAGTTGTTTTAAGATGTCAATGGAGTCTGGAAGAAGGGGAGAGTCACCGCTAGCACCTTGAAAACGTCCTTCAAGATTCCAGAGGGTGCGACCATGACGAACAAAATAGAGTTTCATCAGTTGTTTTCCTCCAAGAGATCAGCAAAATCTGCTTTTACAAAGCTGGCTAAGTCTTGAGGTCGGATGATAATACTTTGCCCGACTTCTCCAGCAGAGACAATCATTTTATCCAAATCCAAGGCTTTTTGATCAATAAAAATAGGATAGTTGTGTTTTTGGCGAATGCCGACGGGGTTATTAGCCCCATGAATATAGCCTGTCGTTTTTTCCAGATCTTTTTGAGGAATCATGCTGACTTTTTTATTGCCAGAAACTTTTGCTAGTTTTTTCTCGGCGAGGTGTTCTGTTAAGGGAACAATTCCGATGATTGGTCCTGTCTTGTCTCCTAATAGAGCCAAGGTTTTAAAGATATGAGTTCGATCATATTCCGAAGGAAGTTCACCCTCAAGCGCATTGATCTGAATACCAGTATGGTCAATGCCTGCCTTGGTCAAGATTTGTTCGACCAAGGTTTTTTTTATCTTAACTTTCTTTGCCATTATTTATATTTATCCTCCAATTGACTCATCCAGATACCAAGCCAAATGCCAAGTGCAAAGAAGAAGGCGATGAGAACATAACTCACGATAGAAAGTCCAGTGTATTGGATACTTTCAGCATTTCCAGCATTTGGAATCAAAATCAAGAGAGTACTTGATAGCACAATCCCAATGATAAAGTGATACACACGCGAGTGGTAGTTGTTCAAGGCGTGGTCCATTAATTTTGAAAAAATGATGAGGGTTGCACCTGCACCAATCCCAATAGGAAGGAAGGTTCCAAATAAATCAAAGGTTTTAAAACCAGTTAGCATAGGAGCATAGAGTCCCAAAATCAAGAGTAGATTTGACGGACTTAAACCAGGTACCAAGACACCTAGTGCCAACAGAGCACCCGCTAAGATGAAACTAGCGAAACTGGCACTAAGAGACCCAACAACAAAATTTAGTGCGTATAGCCCGACACCCGAAAGGATAAAGGTGGCCCAGAACCAGACTAGGTCGATCTTATCACGATCAGATTCTCGAGTAGATTCTTTAAGGAGGCTAGGAACTGTACCGATGATAGCTCCAGCAAAACTCCATAAAACATAGACTTGGTAATTTTCTAGCAGATACTCAATTGGATAAGAAAACAAACCAATGCCTAGCAACATCCCGATAGCTACTGGGATAAAGTAAAGGACATTCTCTTTAAAATCCTTAAAGGGATGAGCCAGAAAGCTAATCATTCGCTCGTAAATTCCCAAAATAGCTGCTAAAACACCGCCAGAAATTCCAGGTAGGATAAATCCTAAGGCGATGACGATTCCTTTAATAACTCTTGCAATCCATGAAAACATCATAAAATCCTCAATTTCATAAAATTCTTTCTCTATTCTATCAATTATAACACAGACGAGAAGAAAATGAAAAAACAAGTGAAAAAGAGAGCAATTTTCACTTGTTTTATGGTCTTAAAAATAGTTTTCTGAAGGTTTCTTCTTTTTCCTTCAAGGTAGAAATGAGATTAATATCTAAATGATGCTCAAATCCAGCAATTCTTCCTTTTGAAGTATACTGATGGAGGTCATAGTCTAAATCAGTATTAGGCGTGGTTTCAAAGTAACCTGAATTCGTTCCATAAGATGGAATCCAGACAGCAGAGAACTTATCTGTATTGATACTATGCTCTTGCATGAAATAAACACCGATGTAAATTCCGATATTTTTGGCGCCAAGGGCTTCTAGTTTAGCCCTAAAAGCTTCAACACCTTCGTTCATATCGGACATTGTTTTTTCTTCAACATCGAGCCAATAGTAACTAGGGTTGTATGGAGAAGCAGCATTGTAGAAAACCTCAGCAGCTTTTTCCATTTCTTCCTTACTAGTACCTGCTAGATAGGCATAAACAGCAACTGGAACATTGCGCTTTTGAAATTCTGAAATATGATTTATATAGGCTTTATCGACACCATTGACATAGGCGGCATTATTTGTTTCAGTATGCTGACCCCCATTGTGGACGCGAACAATAACACCAGAAATATTTTGAGACAAGGTATCGTAGTTGATCTCCTCAGGTATTTGCCAACCAGAGACATCAATGATAGGTTTGTCAAGATTATGCAAGGCCTGATTTTCAACCTGGACTGCATTGGGTTTTGACTTGACAGGGTGGTCTTCATAAGTTGGTCTATTGAGGATCAAAATAGCTATAAATATAGTAAATAAAGTAAAAATAATAGCTGGATGAATCTTTTTTCTCATATTTAAATAGTTTAACGTAAATAGATAAAAAAATCAAAGAAAACATCGGAAAAAGTGAATAAATGGGCGTCTTCTCCCTATTTTTCTGTTTGTTTACTCCTAAGAAACTAAATTATGGTATAATATAAGGGAATTTCTAGAGAAAAGAGAAGATTATGTCAAATTATGCCATTATTCTAGCAGCGGGTAAAGGTACTCGCATGAAATCAGATCTTCCAAAGGTACTTCATAAAGTAGCTGGAATTTCGATGTTGGAACATGTTTTTCGTAGTGTTGGTGCTATTCAACCTGAAAAAACAGTTACTGTAGTTGGTCACAAGGCAGAGCTAGTTGATCAAGTATTAGCTGGTCAGACAGACTTTGTTACCCAATCAGAACAACTAGGAACTGGGCATGCTGTCATGATGGCAGAGCCTATTCTCCAAAATCGTACAGGCCACACCTTGGTTATCGCTGGAGATACTCCTCTGATTACAGGTGAAAGCTTGAAAAACCTCTTGGATTTCCATATCAATCACAAAAATGTGGCGACTATTTTAACAGCTGAAGCAGCTGATCCTTTTGGATATGGTCGAATTGTCCGCAACGATAATGCAGAAGTTCTTCGTATTGTTGAGCAGAAAGATGCTACAGACTTTGAAAAGCAAATTAAGGAAATCAATACAGGAACTTATGTATTTGACAATGAACGTCTTTTTGAAGCTCTTAAAAACATCAACACCAACAATGCCCAAGGTGAATACTATATTACTGACGTGATTGGTATTTTCCGTAATGCGGGTGAGAAGGTTGGGGCCTATACTCTCAAGGATTTTGATGAAAGTCTTGGGGTAAATGACCGTGTAGCTCTTGCGACTGCGGAAGCAGTGATGCGTCGCCGTATCAATCACGCTCACATGGTTAATGGCGTCAGCTTTGTCAATCCAGAAGCCACCTACATCGACATTGATGTTGAGATTGCTCCCGAAGTCCAAATCGAAGCCAACGTTACCTTGAAAGGTCGAACGAAGATTGGTGCGGAGACTATTTTAACAAATGGGACTTATATCGTAGATAGTACCGTTGGATCTGGAGCCGTGATTACCAACTCTATGATTGAGGAAAGTAGTGTTGAGGACGGCGTGACCGTTGGCCCTTATGCCCATATACGTCCAGGTTCAAGCCTAGCTTCCCAAGTTCATATTGGAAACTTCGTAGAAGTTAAAGGTTCTTCAATCGGTGAGAATACCAAGGCAGGCCATTTAACCTATATCGGAAACTGTGAAGTGGGTAGCCATGTTAACTTTGGTGCTGGTACGATTACAGTAAACTACGATGGCAAAAATAAATACAAAACTGTCATTGGCAATAATGTCTTTGTTGGATCAAACTCAACTATTATTGCTCCTGTAGAACTTGGGGATAATTCTCTGGTTGGAGCGGGTTCAACCATTACCAAGAATGTTCCTGCTGATGCCATTGCTATCGGCCGTGGACGTCAGGTCAACAAAGATGAATATGCGACTCGCCTTCCTCATCATCCCAAGAACCAGTAGGAGTCGATCATGGAATTTGAAGAAAAAACGATTAGTAGGAAGGAAATCTATCAAGGTCCTATTTTCAAACTAGTACAAGACCAGGTGGAGCTACCAGAAGGAAAGGGTACTGCCCAACGTGACTTGATTTTTCACAATGGAGCTGTTTGTGTATTAGCTGTGACAGCCGAGGACAAAATCGTTCTCGTTAAGCAATACCGAAAAGCTATTGAGGCGGTTTCTTATGAGATTCCTGCAGGTAAACTAGAACTTGGTGAAAATGCTGATCCAATGGCAGCGGCCCTTCGTGAATTGGAAGAAGAAGTTGCCTACACTGGTAAGTTAGAACTGTTGTACGATTTCTATTCTGCGATTGGATTTTGTAATGAAAAACTAAAACTCTATCTCGCCAGTGATTTGGTTAAGGTGGAAAATCCTCGCCCACAAGATGATGATGAAACCTTGGAAGTCCTAGAAGTAAGTCTAGAGGAAGCCAAGAACCTGATCCAGTCAGGTCATATCTGTGATGCCAAGACCATTATGGCGATCCAGTACTGGGAACTACAAAAGAAATAGAGGAGCAACCCATGGGAAAACCTTTATTAACAGACGAAATGATTGAACGTGCCAATCGTGGTGAGAAAATCTCAGGACCACCTCTTCAAGATGATGAGGAAACAAAGATCCTACCAACGTCTTCACAACATTTTGGTTATTCACGTTCTAGAGACCACGGTTTTAGTCAAGATACCTTAACAATCGAAGTAGAGCCAACGATTCATAAGAGTCGCCGCATTGAGAACACTAAGAGAAATGTTTTTAATTCGAAACTCAATCGCATCTTGTTTGCAGTCATCCTACTCTTGATTTTGTTAATTTTAGCGATGAAACTCTTGTAATTGAAAGGACTTGAAATGAAAATTGGAATCATTGCTGCCATGCCAGAAGAACTCCTATATTTGACTCAGAATTTGGATAAACCTCAAGAAGTCCAAGTCCTCGGAAATACATACTACACTGGCTCTGTTGGCAAGACAGAAGTTGTCTTAGTTCAGAGTGGGATAGGGAAGGTTATGTCGGCTATGAGTGTAGCTATTCTAGCTGACTATTTTCAGGTAGAAGCTATCATCAATACAGGATCAGCAGGTGCTCTTGCTGAAGGGATTGCTGTTGGTGATGTCGTGATTGCAGATAGACTAGCTTACCATGATGTGGATGTGACTGCTTTTGGTTATGCTTATGGCCAAATGGCGCAACAACCGCTTTATTTTGAATCAGACAAAACCTTTGTAGCCAAAATCCAAGAGAGTCTATCTCTGTTGGACCAAAACTGGCACCTAGGCTTGATTGCTACAGGAGATAGCTTTATAGCTGGGGATGATAAGATTGCTAGTATCAAATCCCACTTCCCTGATGTTTTAGCAGTTGAAATGGAAGGGGCAGCCATTGCTCAAGCGGCTCGGGCTCTTAGCCTACCTTTCCTAGTCATTCGTGCTATGAGTGACAATGCCAATCACGAAGCCTCTATCTCTTTTGATGAGTTTATTATCGAAGCTGGACGTCGTTCTGCCCAAGTCTTACTAGCCTTTTTAAAGGCCTTAGATTAAGCGGAAATTTGACAGTTTATCTAGCTTATGATAAGATTTAAATAAAGAAAAGCTAGAAAACGTTTCAGAGGATATTATGAGTATTGAAATGACCGTCAGTGAGATTGCAGAGGTCTTAGGACTATCTCGTCAAGCAATCAACAATCGTGTCAAAGAACTTCCAGAAGAGGACACGAAAAAAAATGACAAAGGTGTAACTGTAGTTACTCGAAGTGGATTGATCAAGCTAGAAGAAATCTACAAAAAAACGATTTTTGAAGATGAACCAGTCAGTGATGATGTCAAACAACGTGAACTGATGGAAATCTTGGTTGATGAGAAAAACGCTGAAATTCTTCGTTTGTACGAGCAGCTCAAGGCCAAAGATCGCCAGTTATCAGAAAAAGATGAACAGATGCGTATCAAAGACCGACAGATTGCTGAAAAGGACAAACAGTTGGACCAACAGCAACAGTTAACTCTTCAAGCCATGAAGGATCAAGAAACCTTGAAACTCGAGTTGGACCAAGCAAAAGAAGAAGTCCAAGCAACCAAAAAAGGCTTTTTTGCTCGCCTTTTTGGAGGAAAATAAAGAAGCTGTTTGGGTTACTCATTAACCTAATGGCTTCTTTTGTTATTTATAGTTTATTTTGGGTAGTAATTGAGGTAAATAATGGAAAAATTAAGAGATTATATCGCCTTTGATTTGGAATTCAATCAACACGAGGGGGTTACCCATTTAATTCAAGTATCAGCAGTCCGCTATCAAGATGGACAAGAAAGTGCTGCTTTTGATTCTTATGTTCATACTACAGCCCCATTGAAGAGTTTTATCAATGGTTTGACTGGGATCACAGCTGAAACCTTGAAAGATGCGCCAAAAGTAGAACAAGTTTTAAAGGACTTTCAAGCATTTGTTGGCGATTTACCTATCGTTGGTTACAATGCAGCTAAGAGTGATTTGCCTATTCTCTTGGAGCATGGTATTGATTATCGTGACCAGTATAAGGTTGATCTATATGAGGAGGCTTTTGAACGCCGTAGTTCTGATTTACACGGCATAGCCAATCTTAAATTGCAAACTGTTGCAAATTTTTTAGGCTTTCACGGGAAGTCTCATAACAGTTTAGAGGATGCCCGCATGACGGCGCGTGTTTACGAAGCTTTTTTGGAATCGGATGAAGGAAAGATATTAATAGAAGACCAGAGTAGTTTTTCGATGAATAATCCTTTTGGTGGCTTAGATTTATCCCAATTTTTAGACTAGGAGTGCCTATGAAACCTGAAAAACCTAAAAAGCTAGGTTTTAGGAAGATATACTATAACCTAGATAAGATTTTATTTCTATTTTTCTTGATATTTATGATGGTTGAGTTTGTCTGGCTACCATTAAATTCATGGATTGCTGGCATCCTTCTGAGACAAACTGGTTATTTGTTTATCTCCTACAATAACTTTTGGGCGATTATACAAGGCTCGCCTTTTATCAGTTTAGCCTTTCTCATCTTAATTGCAATCAATCTCTTGGTTGCCTATTTCCAGATTTGTCTTTTGTTTATCGGGGCTCGTCACCTTCTCTATCATGAAAAGAGAACTTTAATTGAGTATAGTAGAAAAGTATTTCAACAGAGCTTTCTATTCGTTAAGCGATTGAGCTTTTGTAAGATGGCCTTTGTCTTTTTTTACATTGCTTTGCTTTTCCCGTTCATCCGTAAGATTTTAAAAATCTACTACCTCAACAAGATTATTATCCCTGATTTTATTGTGAATTATTGGGAAGGTAAGCATTGGCTGGTAGGTCTGATGATCATAGCATCCGCTTGGATCTTTCTCTACATCTCTGTCCGATTTATGTTTGCCCTGCCTAAGATTCTCTTTGAAAGAAAGACGGTAAGAGAAAGTGTGAAATATAGTCTCAAAAAGACAAAGAAAAATGTCCTTTTCTACTCTTGGCATCTCTTACTCATTATCATTAAAACCTATCTTTTCTTCTTTGGTTTATTAATTCCTTTGCTTTTTGCGCAAGCAGTGATGGATAATCTCACTCAAAAAGAATCCTTGATTCTCGGTGTGATTAATTTTGTCTTGATTAAAAATTTCCATTACATGACCCTGACTTACTTCTTAGTGAAGTTTGTTTCCTTCCTGACAGGAGAAGAGTTGGAGATCATGCCAAGGCGAAAGAAAGATCATCTGATGAGATGGGGTGTCATGGGGTGTGCAAGCATCTTCTTTGCCATAGAAGGCTACGTTTATCTGGAATCTCCGGATACCAATACACCTTTAGTGATTTCGCACAGAGGAGTAAGTAATAAAAACGGTGTTCAAAATACTGTGCAGTCTTTAGAAAAAACAGCTCAACTAAAACCTGATCTCATCGAAATGGATGTGCAGGAAACGAAAGACGGTCAGTTCGTGATGATGCACGATGCCAACCTCAAAAATTTAACAGGTATTAATGCTACACCGCAAGATTTGACTCTGGATGAATTAACAAATACAGATATTTACGAGAATGGTTATCAAACAAAGATTTCAAGCTTTGATGCCTATTTAGAGCGTGCAAATGCTTTAAACCAAAAATTGCTGATTGAGATTAAAACCAGTAAAAAAGATAGTCCGCAAATGATGGACCATTTCCTTGAAAAGTATGGGGCGACTATCAAGAAAAATGGACATCAGATGCAATCACTAGACTACCATGTGATTGATAAAGTGTTGACTTATGATTCTGAAATTCCAGTTTACTTTATTCTTCCCTATAACAGTATCTTCCCAAGAACCAAGGCAACGGGTTACACTATGGAGTACTCGACTTTGGATGAATACTTTGTCAATAAACTCTGGACAACTGATCAGAGACTCTATGTTTGGACCGTAAATGGTTCGGAGGCATTTGATAAAGCCGTTCGCCTCGGCGCAGATGGCATGATTACTGATGATCTTGAAATGGTCCAGTCACAAGTCACAATGGCTCAAGACGATCCGGAATATACGGAATTACTCTTAAAGAAAGCAATGGAATTCTTTGATTTCTAAGAAAAAAAAAGAGAAACAGATGTTTCTCTTTTTTTGTGGATTAGAAAGGCAATTTTCCAGCGAAAGCACCGAGTTTCTTCTTAGTCGTTTCATCAATTTGTTCAAGAGCAGCGTTAATCGCCTGAGCAGTCATGTCAGAAAGTGTTTCGAGATCTTCTGGATCTACAACTGCTGGGTTGAAGTCAATGTTGACAACTTTTTTGTCACCAGTTAAGGTCGCTTGGACAAGGTCTTGAGCAGATTTTCCAACAAATTCCATGGCAGCGAGTTCTGCTTGGCTTTGTTCCATTTGTTTTTGAAGTTTTTGTGCTTGGCGCATCATGTTTTGCATGTTCATCATCGCGGTTTACAGTTTCCTTTTTCTATTATTTTTCTATTTATTTTATCAATTTTAGGGGCAAAAGTCTATTATTTGTTTAATTCATGAGATATATGAGCTTTTATAATGAATCCCTCAAACAACTTTTAAGAGATTTACTATGGACATCCAGTATCCTTTGCTAAAGAAATAATTTTTGTTTAAGTTTTCTTTAAGGTTTCTATTATATTCTAAAGAACTCTATATTAACCGAACGTTGAATGGATAATATAGAGGATAACCTAATTTTATTTCTTAATTTGTTATGGTCTTTCCAGAATTATTAAGACATTGTTCACTTTTTACCTTAAATGGTGTGTTGATCAGACTAAATAACGCTCTGTCTTTTCTTCATGATGGAGGCAGATTGTGATATAATAGATGGTAATGAGTTTTTTAGAATAAACTAAAGGAGAATATAAATGATCTATGCAGGAATCCTAGCCGGAGGAACTGGCACACGCATGGGAATCAGTAATTTACCAAAACAATTTTTGGAGTTGGGTGATCGACCTATTTTGATCCACACAATTGAAAAATTCGTCTTAGAACCAAGTATTGAAAAAATTGTAGTTGGAGTTCATGGAGACTGGGTGTCACACGCTGAGGACCTAGTTGACAAGTATCTTTCTCTCCACAAGGATCGCATCATCATTACCAAAGGTGGGGTTGATCGCAATACCAGTATCAAGAAGATTATTGAAGCTATTGATGCCTATCGTCCAATCACTCCAGAAGATATTGTGATTACTCACGACTCTGTTCGTCCGTTTATCACACTTCGTATGATTCAGGACAATATCAAACTGGCCCAAAATCATGATGCGGTTGACACAGTAGTAGAAGCGGTTGATACCATTGTTGAAAGTACTAATGGTCAGTTTATCACGGATATTCCAAATCGAGCTCACCTCTATCAAGGCCAAACACCTCAGACATTCCGCTGCAAGGATTTCATGGATTTGTATGGTTCCCTATCTGATCAAGAAAAGGAAATCCTGACGGATGCATGTAAGATTTTTGTTATCAAAGGGAAAGACGTTGCTCTAGCTAAAGGGGAATATTCAAACCTTAAAATCACAACTGTGACAGACCTGAAAATCGCGAAAAGTATGATTGAGAAAGACTAAGGCTATGATTAATCAAATTTATCAACTGACCAAACCAAAGTTTATCAATGTAAAATATCAAGAAGAAGACATTGATCAGAAGAATCATATCCTTATTCGTCCAAATTATATGGCGGTTTGTCATGCGGATCAACGTTACTATCAAGGGAAACGCGATCCAAAGATATTGGCTAAAAAGCTTCCAATGGCCATGATTCACGAGTCTTGTGGAACTGTTATTTCCGATCCAACTGGGACTTATGAAGTCGGTCAAAAGGTAGTTATGATTCCCAATCAACCGCCTATGCAGAGTGACAAGGAATTCTACGAGAACTACATGACAGGAACCTACTTCCTATCTAGTGGTCACGATGGTTTTATGCGAGAATTTGTCTCTCTTCCAAAAGACCGAGTCGTTTCTTATAATGACATTGAGGACACAGTTGCAGCCATTACAGAGTTTGTAAGTGTTGGTATGCATGCTGTGGATCGATTCCTGCATCTTGCTCATAGCAAGCGAGAGCGCATCGCTGTTATTGGAGATGGTAGTTTGGCCTTTGTGGTTGCCAATATTATCAATTACACACTACCGGAAGCAGAGATTATCGTTATTGGTCGCCATTGGGAAAAACTGGAGCTCTTCTCTTTTGCAAAAGAGTGCTACATTACTGATAATATCCCAGAGGATTTGACCTTTGATCATGGATTTGAGTGTTGCGGTGGTGATGGCACAGGTCCAGCTATCAATGACTTGATTCGCTATATTCGTCCACAGGGAACGATTCTCATGATGGGAGTGAGCGAATACAAGGTTAATATCAATACACGAGATGCTTTGGAAAAAGGATTGTTATTAGTAGGCTCATCTCGTTCAGGACGCGTCGATTTTGAGAAGGCTATTCAAATGATGGAAGTCAAAAAGTTTGCAAATCGTCTGAAGAATATCCTTTATATTGAAGAGCCTGTGAGAGAAATCAAGGACATTCACCGTGTCTTTGCTACAGACCTTAATACTGCTTTTAAAACAGTATTTAAGTGGGAAGTGTAGAAGATGGAGGTTAATTGTGGAGAAACTCATCAAAGAAAAAATTTCTTCTTTACTATCTGATGAAGAGGAAGTCCTCAGTGTTGAACAGTTGGGAGGCATGACCAACCAAAACTATTTGGTCAAAACAACCAACAAACAGTATATTGTGAAATTTTTTGGTAAAGGGACTGAAAAACTCATCAATCGTCAAAATGAAAAGTACAATCTTGAACTTTTAGAGGATTTAGATTTAGATGTTAAAAATTATCTCTTTGATATTGAGTCAGGGATCAAAGTAAATGAATACATCGAATCAGCAGTAACTCTAGATTCAACATCAATTAAGTCCAAGTTTGAAAAGATTGCACCAATTTTACAAACCATCCACGCTTCAGGGAAAGAATTAAGAGGAGAGTTTGCTCCTTTTGAGGAAATCAGCAAATATGAATCCTTGATTGAGGGAGCTATCCCTTATGAAAACTATGAAGCTGTAAGAAAAGATGTATTTTCACTAGAAAAGAGATTGGCTGACTTGGGTGTTGATAGAAAGTCCTGTCACATCGATTTGGTACCAGAAAACTTTATCGAGTCACCACAAGGTCGTTTGTATTTGATTGACTGGGAATACTCTTCTATGAATGACCCAATGTGGGATTTGGCAGCTCTTTTCTTAGAGTCTGAATTTACAAAGCAAGAGGAAGATGCTTTCCTTTCCTACTATGAAAGTGACAAAACGCCTGTATCACGTGAGAAGATTCGTATCTATAAAATCTTGCAAGATACTATCTGGAGTTTGTGGACAGTGTACAAAGAAGCTCAAGGGGCTGATTTTGGAGATTACGGTGTCAATCGTTACCAAAGAGCTGTCGAAGGTTTGACTTATTATGGAGGTTAGGATGAAGAATAAAAATGGTGTTTCCTTTGGTCTGCTCTCTGGTATCTTCTGGGGATTAGGTCTAACGATTAGTGCTTATATCTTTTCAATTTTTACAAATCTTTCGCCTTTTGTTGTGGCTGCCGCTCATGATTTCTTGAGTATCTTTATCTTGTTAGCTTTTCTTTTGGTAAAAGAAAGAAAAGTTCGTCTCTCGATTTTCTTAAATATTCGAAATGTAAGTGTAATTATCGGAGCTTTACTAGCAGGACCAATAGGTATGCAGGCCAATCTTTATGCGGTTAAATATATCGGTAGTTCACTAGCTTCATCTGTATCAGCTATTTACCCAGCAGTTTCAGTTTTGCTCGCCTTCTTCATTTTGAAACACAAGGTTTCAAAGAATACAGTATTCGGTGTTTTCTTGATTATTGCAGCGATCATTGCTCAAACCTACAAGGTTGAACAAGTTAACTCGTTTTACATTGGGATTCTTTGTGCCCTTATCTGTGCCATTGCCTGGGGGAGTGAAAGTGTTCTAAGCTCCTATGCTATGGAAAGTGATTTAAGTGAAATTGAAGCCTTGTTAATCCGACAAGTAACCTCATTCTTGTCCTATCTTGTGATTGTGCTCTTTTCTCACCATTCATTTGCAGAAGTGGCAGATGGGCAGTTACTAGGCCTCTTGCTTGTCTTTGCGGCCTTTAATATGATTTCCTACTTAGCTTATTATATCGCTATTAATCGTTTGCAACCTGCGAAAGCGACAGGTTTGAATGTGAGCTATGTAGTTTGGACTGTCTTATTTGCAGTTATTTTCTTGGGTGCACCGCTAGATATGCTGACAATCATCACTTCACTTATTGTTATGGCTGGTGTTTATATTATTATTAAAGAATAAAGGAGATTCGTGTGAAAGCGATTATTTTGGCAGCGGGCTTAGGGACTCGTCTGCGCCCTATGACTGAAAATACCCCAAAAGCTTTGGTTAAGGTTAATCAAAAACCCTTGGTTGAATACCAAATCGAGTTTTTGAAAGAGAGAGGAATTGATGAGATTATCATCGTTGTCGGTTACCTCAAAGAACAATTTGACTACCTAAAAGAAAAATATGGTGTTCGTTTAGTCTTTAACGACAAGTATGCTGATTACAATAACTTTTACTCACTTTATCTAGTAAAAGAAGATTTGGCAAACAGCTACGTCATCGATGCAGATAACTATCTTTTCAAAAATATGTTTAGAAACGATCTAGAACGTTCTACCTATTTTAGCGTTTATCGTGAAGACTGTACCAACGAGTGGTTCTTGGTTTACGGTGATGACTACAAGGTTCAAGACATTATTGTTGACAGCAAAGCTGGTCGCATTCTGAGTGGAGTTTCATTCTGGGATGCACCAACAGCAGAGAAGATTGTTGGCTTTATTGACAAAGCTTACGAAAGTGGTGAATTTGTTGATCTCTACTGGGACAACATGGTTAAGGATAATATCAAAGAATTGGATGTCTATGTCGAAGAATTAGAAGGAAATAGCATCTATGAAATTGATAGTGTAAAAGATTACCATAAGTTAGAAGAGATTTTATCTACTATTAAGTAAGGAAAGAGAAGAAGGCTTGGGCCTTCTTTTTTTGTGGATTTTATAACAAGAATGTTTGATATTGATTGTATTCTTTAAATGAAACAAAAATTACAAAAAAATGAACAAAATAAAACAAAAATTATTGACAACGATTTCATATAGTGTTATACTTATTACATAAAAGATAATTGAAAGAAGGGAAAATGTTATGGGATTAGATCATTTCTTTGACAAAGACCTCGTGTTTTGCTTAGAAGCGGATAATCAAGAACAACTCTTTGATCAGGTAGCAAGCTTGTTGGAAGAACGAGAAATTGTCACTCCAACTTATCGTGAAGCCTTGATCACGCGTGAAAAGTCATTTCCAACTGGTTTAGATATGGAATTTCTAGGTAAGGACTTGCCAAATGTGGCGATTCCTCATACAGATATTGTTCATAATCTAGCTGAGAAAGTGGTGGTTGTTCGATTAGAAAAACCAGTAACTTTTCACAATATGATTGCTCCTGATAAGGAAGTAGAAGTATCCCTACTCTTCTTTATCATTAACAACTCAAGTTCAAGCCAAACAAATATTCTGGCTCAGTTGATGGACTTTTTCACAGGAAATGGCCATCTGGAAGATCTATCAAAAATTTCCGAACCAGAAAAACTTTATGCTTACATTGCTGAAGCAACTGCTTAATCTTGTCTATTAAAATATAAAATCGGAGGAAATCCAAATGATTAAAATTCTTGCTGCCTGCGGTGCAGGTGTTAACTCAAGTCACCAAATTAAAAGTGCTCTAGAAGAAGAACTTTCAAACCGTGGTTATGATGTTCACTGCGATGCAGTCATGGTGAAAGATGTAAACGAAGACCTTATCAAGGGCTACGATATCTTTACACCAATCGCTGCAACTGACCTTGGTTTTGAACCAGGCATTCCAGTAATTGAAGCTGGACCAATCTTGTTCCGTATTCCAGCGATGAGCGCTCCAGTATTTGACAATATTGAAGCAGCTATCAAAGAACATGGACTAAGCTAATTTATTCTTTATCTTGTTAACATTCATATAACTAAAAAAACGGGAGGAACTATTATGGATGTCATTATCAATCTGGCCAACGATATCTTCAAACCTATCTTGGATATGGGTGGACCAATCATCATGCTGATCATTTTGACAGTATTGGCTCTACTTTTTGGAGTGAAATTCTCCAAAGCGCTTGAAGGTGGTATTAAACTTGCCATTGCTCTTACTGGTATCGGTGCCATCATTGGTATGCTCAATGGAGCTTTCTCAGCATCACTTGCGAAATTCGTTGAAAACACTGGTATTCAGTTGAACATCACTGACGTTGGTTGGGCACCACTTGCAACCATCACTTGGGGTTCTGCATGGACACTTTACTTCTTGCTTGTAATGTTGATTGTCAACGTTGTGATGCTTGCAATGAAGAAAACGGACACACTTGACGTTGATATCTTCGATATCTGGCACTTGTCAATCACTGGTCTTTTGATTAAATGGTACGCAGACAACAATGGAGTTAGCCAAGGGGTTTCACTTTTCATCGCAACTGCAGCAGTTGTCCTTGTAGGTGTTTTGAAAATCATCAACTCTGACTTGATGAAACCAACTTTCGACGACCTTCTTAACGCACCAAGTTCATCACCAATGACTTCAACACACATGAACTACATGATGAACCCAGTTATCATGGTTTTGGATAAGATTTTTGAAAAATTCTTCCCAGGTCTTGATAAATATGACTTTGATGCTGCTAAATTGAACAAAAAAATCGGTTTCTGGGGATCTAAATTCTTCATCGGTTTCATCCTTGGTATTGTTATCGGTTTGATGGGTACTCCACAACCTGTTGAAGGACTTAAAGATGCTGCAAACTGGCAAGAAGTTATTAAAGGTTGGTTGTCTCTTGGTTTGACAGCCGGTGTAGCTTTGGAACTCTTCTCACTTATCGGCTCATGGTTCATCGCAGCCGTAGAACCACTTTCACAAGGTATTACAAACGTTGCTACTAAACGTCTTCAAGGACGTAAATTCAACATCGGTCTTGACTGGCCTTTCATCGCTGGTCGTGCTGAAATCTGGGCTTGTGCTAACGTACTTGCTCCAATCATGCTAGTTGAAGCTGTGCTTCTTTCAAACGTCGGTAATGGTATCTTGCCTCTTGCAGGTATCATCGCTATGGGTGTAACTCCAGCTCTCTTGGTTGTTACACGTGGTAAATTGCTCCGTATGATTATCTTCGGAACACTCTTGTTGCCTCTCTTCCTTCTTTCTGGTACTCTTATCGCACCATTTGCAACAGAACTTGCTAAAGGTGTAGGTGCCTTTCCTAAAGGTGTAGATAGTGCTCAATTGATCACTCACTCAACTCTTGAAGGACCAATTGAAAAACTATTTGGTTGGGCAATCGGTAATGCTACAACAGGTGATATCAAAGCAATCCTTGGTGCAGCAGCCTTCCTTGTCTTCTATGTAGGTATCTTTGCTTGGTATAGAAAACAAATGATCAAACGTAACGAAGAATACGCAGCAAATGCTAAATAATTCGCTCCTATAAAATGTAAATTGTGAAAACTAGGTTGTTAATTTCCTACATTGGGAGTGATAACCTAGTTTTTCGTATAAAAATCTAAAAATAGTTGGAGAATATGATGGTAATTGAAATCAAATCAGACCAGTTAACGGTCCAGTTTAAAACCTTAGGTGGCGCCTTATCGTCAATCAAGGATCGAGAAGGCATTGAGTATTTGTGGCAAGGAGATGCCACTTACTGGAGTGGACAAGCGCCAGTACTTTTTCCAATCTGTGGCTCTTTAAGAGAAGATACAGCCTTCTATAGTCACGCAGATGGAACGGAAACAAAAGGAAGCATTCCGCGTCACGGTTTGGTCCGTAAAAATGAATTTGAATTAGTTGATCAAACAGAAAACAGTGTAACCTTTGCTATCGAAGATGATGAGAATGCTTATCAAAACTATCCTTATCATTTCCGCCTTGAAATCACTTATCTAGTGACTGGCAAGACTGTTCGTACTCAATACAAGATTTTCAATAAAGAAACGAATAAAGTAATGCCATTCTTTATAGGAGGACATCCAGGATTTAATTGTCCTCTACAGGATGATGAAGTCTATGAAGATTACTATTTAGAGTTTGAGAAAGAAGAGACTTGCTCTGTTCCACGTCCTTTTCCAGAAACAGGTATGTTGGATTTTCAAGATAGAAGTCCATGGTTGGATTCACAAAAGGAAGTGGCCCTCAGTTACGATCTGTTTAGTGTTGATGCAGTGACTTTGGATGAGTTGCAATCCAGAACAATTGCCCTTCGTTCTCGTAAGCATGAGAAGGGATTAAAAGTACACTTCCAAGAGTTTTCAAATCTTATTATCTGGTCAACTTTGAATAAAGGACCATTCATTGCCTTTGAACCTTGGTCTGGTTTATCAACATCTCTTGAAGAAGGAGATCATTTAGAAGATAAGAAAAACGTTCGTCTCTTGGAACCTGGTCAAGTAGATCAGATTGGCTTTGATATTGAAATATTTTAGATAAAAAACCATAAAAACAAACATTTAATGTTGACTTTTTATAAAAATAGGAGTATATTATGTTTGTAAGCAACAAATGATGTTTGTAACAAACAAGCAATCACTTGTTATATTCTCTTTCGAGGAGAAAGTTTCTTTCTAGGAACTTGATTTCCTGGATTTGGATAAGGTGTTATTCATCTCATTCAATCAAATTTGTCAATAAACTGCTAGAAAGCCTTTTGTACTTATAATACTAGCTATAAAAGTCTTTACTAGCCTAGAAAAATAAAAAGGAGTATACAATATGTCTATTGTTATCGGTGCAGATGCTGCAGGTTTGAGATTGAAAGAAGTTGTGAAAGACTTCTTGGAAAAAGAAAACTTCCACGTTGTGGATGTTACAGCTGAAGGTCAAGACTTTGTTGATGTGACTCTTGCTGTTGCTGCAGAAGTAAACAAAGAAGATCAAAACCTTGGTATCGTGATTGATGCTTATGGTGCTGGTCCATTCATGGTTGCAACTAAAATCAAAGGAATGGTTGCTGCAGAAGTATCTGACGAACGTTCAGCTTATATGACTCGTGGACACAACAACTCACGTATGATCACTATGGGTGCACAACTTGTTGGTGATGAATTGGCTAAAAATATTGCTAAAGGATTTGTTAACGGCAAATACGACGGTGGTCGTCACCAAATTCGTGTTGATATGTTGAACAAAATGTGCTAATTAGATTACAGTAAGAAAGGTAAGATAAAAATGAGAATTGCAATTGGATGTGACCACATCGTAACAGATGAAAAAATGGCGGTTTCAGAATTTTTGAAATCAAAAGGATATGAAGTCATCGACTTTGGTACCTATGATCACACACGTACTCACTACCCAATCTTTGGTAAAAAAGTTGGTGAAGCCGTTACAAGCGGTCAAGCTGATCTTGGGGTATGTATCTGTGGTACTGGTGTTGGAATCAACAACGCTGTCAATAAAGTTCCTGGTGTTCGTTCTGCCTTGGTTCGTGATATGACAACAGCTCTTTATGCAAAAGAACAATTGAATGCTAACGTTATCGGTTTTGGTGGTAAAATCACTGGTGAATTGCTCATGTGCGACATCATTGAAGCTTTCATCAATGCTGAATACAAACCATCAGAAGAAAACAAAAAATTGATTGCGAAAATTGAGCACGTTGAAACTCACAATGCTCATCAAGCAGATGCAAACTTCTTTACAGAATTCCTTGAAAAATGGGATCGCGGTGAATACCACGACTAAGAGGTGACGCATGATTTTAACAGTCACAATGAATCCATCCATTGATATTTCTTATCCTTTGGATGAATTAAAAATTGACACTGTCAACCGTGTGGTGGACGTGACCAAGACAGCTGGTGGTAAAGGGCTCAATGTTACACGAGTTCTTTCAGAATTTGGTGATTCTGTTGTTGCTACTGGTTTGGTCGGTGGTAAACTTGGTGAGTTTTTAGTAGAGCATATCGACGATAAAGTAACGAAACGTTTCTTCTCAATCAAAGGAGAGACTCGAAACTGTATCGCTATTCTGCACGGTGACAACCAAACAGAAATCCTTGAAAAAGGTCCCGAAGTTCTGGAACAAGAAGGTCAAGATTTCTTGGTTCATTTCGAAAATCTTCTTAACACTGTGGAAGTAGTTGCTATCTCTGGTAGTCTGCCAGCAGGTCTTCCAGTTGATTACTATGCGAGCTTAGTAGAACTTGCTAATCGCGCAGGAAAACCAGTTGTTTTGGATTGCTCAGGTGCAGCTCTTCAGGCTGTCCTTGAATCACCACACAAACCAACAGTTATTAAACCAAATAACGAAGAATTGTCTCAGCTTCTTGGGAAAGAAGTTTCTGAGGATTTGGATGAATTAAAAGAAGTTCTTCAAGAGCCTCTATTTGCAGGGATTGAGTGGATAATCGTTTCACTTGGTGCAAATGGTGCTTTTGCAAAACATGGGGATACTTTCTATAAAGTAGATATTCCAAGAATTCAGGTAGTCAATCCTGTCGGATCTGGAGATTCTACTGTTGCAGGTATTTCATCAGGACTTCTTCATAAGGAATCGGATGCAGAACTCCTCATCAAGGCAAATGTCCTTGGTATGCTTAATGCTCAAGAAAAAATGACAGGTCATGTCAATATGGCCAACTATCAAGGTCTATACGACCAACTAATCGTAAAAGAGGTATAAAATGGTTTTAACAGAAAATAAACGCGCTTGCTTGCAAAAACTCTCAGATGAAAACGGCATTATCTCAGCTCTTGCCTTTGACCAACGTGGTGCTTTGAAACGCCTCATGGCTCAATACCAAACAGAAGAGCCAACAGTAGCTCAAATGGAAGAACTCAAAGTATTGGTAGCAGATGAATTGACAAAATACGCATCCTCTATGCTTCTCGACCCTGAGTATGGTCTTCCAGCTACTAAAGCCCTTGATCCAAATGCTGGTCTTCTCCTTGCTTATGAGAAAACTGGCTACGATACAACAAGCACCAAACGCTTGCCTGACTGTTTGGATGTTTGGTCTGCAAAACGCATCAAGGAACAAGGCGCTGACGCTGTCAAGTTCTTGCTTTACTATGATGTAGACAGTTCTGACGAACTCAACCAAGAAAAACAAGCCTACATCGAACGTATCGGCTCTGAGTGTGTGGCAGAAGATATTCCTTTCTTCCTTGAAATCTTGGCTTACGATGAAAAAATCGCTGATGCTGGCTCTGCAGAATACGCCAAAGTAAAACCACACAAGGTTATCGGTGCTATGAAGGTCTTCTCAGACCCACGCTTTAACATCGACGTTTTGAAAGTGGAAGTTCCAGTCAATGTGAAATACGTTGAAGGCTTTGGCGATGGTGAAATCGTTCATACTCGTGAGGAAGCAGCAGCCTTCTTCAAAGCACAAGATGAAGCGACTAACTTGCCATATATCTACTTGAGTGCAGGTGTGTCAGCCAAACTCTTCCAAGAAACGCTTGTCTTTGCCCACGAATCAGGCGCAAACTTCAACGGCGTTCTTTGTGGCCGTGCAACATGGGCTGGATCAGTTGAAGCCTACATCAAAGACGGTGAAGCAGCAGCTCGTGAATGGCTACGTACAACTGGTTTTGAAAACATTGACGAACTCAACAAAGTTCTTCAAACAACAGCGACTTCATGGACTGAACGTGTATAAGTTCCCCCCCCCTAATCTTAGGAACATTGATCTAAAAAAAATTAAAAAAAGTTGAATGTAAAGGTTTACAAAAAAACTTACTTGTGCTATACTTAAATCACAAGTTAATACAAGGTGAGTGTTACTAAGTTATATTAGGCATGATCACAGGTGGATTAGAAATCAAAAGAATTTCTAGTTCATTTGTGGTCATTTTTTGTACTCGTATACCTTTATGATGCAAAAGGAGGTTATCATGTATCGAATTCTAAACCCAATGAATCACAATGTCTCGCTTGTCAGAAACGACAAAGGAGAAGAAGTGATTGTGATTGGTAAGGGGATTGCATTTGGAAAAAAGAAGGGGGATTTTATTGCTGAGGATCAGGTTGAAAAAATCTTTCGGATGAAGACAGAAGAGTCCAGAGAAAACTTTATGGCTCTTCTCAAAGATGTTCCGCTTGATTTTATCACAGTGACCTACGAGATCATTGATAATCTTTCTAAGAAATATCACTATCCGATTCAAGAATATCTCTATGTGACCTTGACAGATCATATTTACTGTTCTTATCAAGCTCTAACTCAAGGAAGGTACAAGGATAGTAATCTACCAGATATTTCTACTAAGTATCCTGTAGCTTTTCAAATTGCTAATGATGCTTTTAAAATCTATCGTCAAAAGTTGATAGAAAATTTCCCTGAAGACGAAATTATTCGGATTGCTTATCATTTCATCAATGCCGAAGGTGAGAATGAAGTGGAGGTTGTTGAGTCGATAGATAAGAGGAAAGAAATTCTCAGGAATGTTGAAGAAGTTCTAAAAGGTTACGCTATTCAACGAACCAAAGAGAATAATCATTTCTATGATCGCTTTATGATTCATCTCAACTATTTTTTAGATTATTTAGACCGATCCAGAGAGGATAATCAATCTCTTCTGGATATGGAAGAACACATCAAACTATCCTATCCAAAAGCCTTTGAAATTGGTTCCAAGATTTATGATGTGATTACACAACATACTGGTCTTGATTTATATAAGAGTGAACGAGTTTATCTGGTTCTTCATATCCAACGTTTGCTGTCATAAGATTTTACAAAACTATATAAGGAGGACTCTATCATGAATAGAGAAGAAGTAACATTGTTAGGTTTTGAGATTGTTGCCTATGCTGGTGACGCTCGTTCAAAACTGTTAGAAGCATTGAAAGCTGCTGAAGCTGGTGATTTTACGAAAGCTGATGCTCTCGTGGAGGAAGCTGGTGGTTGCATCGCTGAGGCACACCACGCGCAAACAAGCCTTTTGACTAAGGAGGCAGCTGGTGAAGATTTGGCCTATAGTGTAACCATGATGCATGGTCAGGATCACTTGATGACAACCCTTTTATTAAAAGATTTGATGCACCATTTAATCGAACTCTACAAGAGAGGAGTTAAGTAATGAACAAACTAATTGCTTTTATCGAGAAAGGGAAACCTTTCTTTGAAAAACTATCTCGTAATATTTATCTTCGTGCCATTCGTGATGGTTTCATTGCTGGTATGCCCGTTATTCTCTTCTCAAGTATCTTTATCTTGATTGCCTTTGTACCAAACTCATGGGGCTTTAAATGGTCTGATGATGTTGTTAATCTCCTCATGAAACCTTATAGCTATTCAATGGGAATTCTTGCTCTCTTGGTAGCTGGTACAACAGCTAAGTCATTGGCCGACTCTGTAAACCGTAGCATGGAGAAAACCAACCAAATCAACTATATGTCAACACTTTTGGCAGCAATTGTTGGTTTGTTGATGTTGGCAGCTGATCCGATTGAGGGTGGCTTTGCGACAGGGTTCCTTGGAACAAAAGGTTTGCTTTCTGCCTTTCTTGCTGCCTTTGTTACCGTAGCAATCTATAAGGTTTGTGTTAAGAACAACGTTACCATTCGTATGCCTGACGAAGTTCCACCTAATATCTCACAAGTTTTTAAAGATGTGATTCCATTCACACTTTCAGTTGTTTCTCTATATGTTCTTGATTTACTAGCTCGTCATTTTGTTGGAGCCAGTGTAGCAGAATCAATCGGTAAATTCTTTGCACCACTCTTCTCAGCCGCGGATGGCTACCTGGGTATTACCATTATCTTTGGTGCCTTTGCCTTCTTCTGGTTTGTGGGTATTCACGGTCCTTCGATCGTCGAACCTGCTATCGCGGCTATTACCTATGCTAATGCTGAAGTCAACTTAAACCTTCTCCAACAAGGGATGCATGCAGACAAGATCCTTACTTCTGGTACACAAATGTTTATCGTTACCATGGGCGGTACAGGTGCGACACTGGTTGTTCCATTCATGTTCATGTGGTTGACCAAATCCAAACGTAACCGTGCAATCGGACGTGCGTCTGTTGTTCCAACATTCTTTGGTGTAAACGAACCAATCCTGTTTGGTGCACCACTTGTATTAAACCCAATTTTCTTTATTCCATTTATCTTCGCACCGATCGCCAACGTATGGATCTTTAAATTCTTCATCGAGACGCTTGGCATGAACTCATTTACTGCTAACCTTCCTTGGACAACACCAGGTCCGCTCGGTATTGTTCTCGGTACAAACTTCCAATTCTTGTCCTTTGTTCTTGCTGCTTTGTTAATCCTTGTAGACGTAGCTATCTACTATCCATTCCTCAAGGTTTATGATGAACAAATTCTTGAAGAAGAGCGTTCTGGTAAAGCCAATGATGAATTGAAAGAAAAAGTAGCTGCAAACTTCAATACTGCCAAAGCGGATGCTATTCTTGAAAAAGCAGGTGTAGAAGAAGCGCAAAACACAATCACAGAAGAAACTAATGTTCTCGTTCTCTGTGCAGGAGGAGGTACAAGTGGTCTCCTTGCAAATGCTCTAAACAAGGCAGCTGCAGAGTACAAAGTTCCTGTTAAAGCAGCAGCTGGTGGCTATGGTGCTCACCGTGAAATGTTGCCTGAGTTTGATCTGGTTATCCTTGCTCCTCAAGTTGCTTCAAACTTTGAAGACATGAAGGCCGAAACCGACAAACTTGGTATCAAACTTGCCAAGACAGAAGGTGGCCAATACATTAAACTGACTCGCGATGGAAAAGGCGCACTTGCCTTTGTTCAAGCACAGTTTGAAGAATAAAAAGTTAATAGCAAAGAAGTGAGATGGAGGAACTCCTCCCAACTACATCTCCGTCTCATTTCTATTTCTTGAAAGGTGAATCAAATGTCAAAAACATTACCAAAAGACTTTATATTTGGCGGAGCAACAGCGGCCTACCAAGCAGAAGGTGCAACCAATACTGATGGTAAAGGGCCAGTTGCCTGGGACAAATATCTTAAGGATAACTACTGGTACACTGCTGAGCCAGCCAGTGATTTCTACCACAAATATCCAGTTGACCTCAAACTAGCAGAAGAGTATGGTGTTAATGGTATCCGTATTTCAATCGCTTGGTCACGTATTTTCCCAACAGGTTATGGGAAAGTCAATGACAAGGGAGTTGAGTTCTACCACAAGTTGTTTGCAGAGTGTCACAAGCGACATGTTGAGCCCTTCGTGACCCTCCATCACTTTGATACGCCAGAAGCACTTCATTCAAATGGAGACTTTTTAAACAGAGATAACATTGAACACTTTGTTGATTATGCGGCCTTCTGTTTTGAAGAATTTCCAGAAGTCAACTATTGGACAACCTTTAATGAAATTGGACCAATAGGAGATGGTCAATATTTGGTTGGGAAATTTCCTCCAGGTATCCAGTATGATCTTGCCAAAGTCTTCCAATCTCACCACAATATGATGGTTTCTCATGCGCATGCAGTCAAGCTATATAAAGATAAAGGTTATAAAGGTGAAATTGGTGTGGTTCATGCCCTGCCTACTAAATATCCTCTAGATCCTGAAAATCAAGCAGATGTTCGCGCTGCTGAGCTGGAAGATATCATTCACAATAAATTTATCTTGGATGCAACTTATCTTGGACGCTATTCCGAAGAAACAATGGAAGGTGTCAACCATATCTTAGCAGTCAATGGTGGTAGCTTAGATCTTCGTGAAGAAGATTTCACAGCATTAGAAGTTGCAAAAGACTTGAACGACTTCCTTGGAATCAATTACTATATGAGTGACTGGATGGAAGCCTTTGATGGAGAAACTGAAATTATCCATAATGGTAAAGGTGAGAAAGGAAGCTCTAAGTACCAAATCAAAGGTGTTGGTCGTCGTGTAGCTCCTGATTATGTACCACGTACGGATTGGGATTGGATTATCTACCCTCAAGGTTTGTATGACCAAATCATGCGCGTGAAGAAAGATTATCCTAACTACAAGAAGATTTACATTACTGAAAATGGCCTCGGCTATAAAGATGAGTTTGTTGATAACACTGTTTACGATGATGGTCGTATTGATTACGTGAAGCAACACTTGGAAGTTTTGTCTGATGCGATTGCAGATGGAGCTGACGTCAAAGGTTACTTCATTTGGTCATTGATGGACGTCTTCTCATGGTCAAACGGTTATGAAAAACGTTACGGTCTCTTCTATGTAGACTTTGAAACTCAAGAACGTTATCCTAAGAAATCAGCTCACTGGTACAAGAAGCTAGCTGAGACGCAGATTATCGACTAAAACTATCAAAAAAATTCCCCTGCCTTTTCGGCGGGGAATTTTTATAGTTTTGATAAAAGAATGGTTGTTTGTTTCGATAGATCTTCAAATGTCTCCTGACTTAGTTTGGAATCTGAAACGATGGTATCAATCTCTGAGATATTGTAGAAAGTGTAAAAATCAAACTTATTAAACTTACTGTGGTCTGCCAGTAAGTATTTTTTATTAGCGTTATTCAAGGCGATTCGTTGTACCTCGCCCTCTTCTTCACTGAAAGTAGCAATTGCCTTATCCTTAATACCATTACAGCTTACAAAAGCTTTAGAAAACTGAAGATTGGCTAAATCCTGCAGGGTAAGTGTTCCCACAAAAGCTCCAGTGATAGAGCGATAATTTCCACCAATCAAAATCAAATCTGTTAGTTTTCGTTCGTTTAGGATGAGAAAAACAGGAAGACTGTTTGTTACAACACGAATGTTATCGATAGGGAGCTCACGAGCAAAACATTCTAAGGTTGTTCCTGGGCCGATAAAAATGGTTTCTCCTTCGTCAATCAAATGACCTGCAAAACGGCTAATTTCTTGTTTTTCAGCAATCTGCAAGCCTTGTTTTTCGACGTTTGAGCGTTCGTTGTTTAATAGAGAACCTGTACGAAGTTTTTCAGCGCCACCATGCACACGAACCAGCAAATCCTTGTCTGCTAGTTCTTGTAAATATCGGCGAGCTGTCATATCTGACACATCAAGACTCTCCATAATCTCTTTTACAGTAATAGTGCCTTTTGTGTTTACTGCTTCTAGAATACTATCTAGTTTTTCTTGCTTTAGCATCCTTATCACCTCGATTTCTACTATTATTATCTTACCATAAAACGCTCAATCAATCAAATAAAAAAAACAAAAAAAAACAAAAACAAAAATATCATGGTTGTTTTAAACAAACCATGATATTTTGAATGATTGGTCAAATTAGTCTAAACCGTAGTTGTAGTCCTCGTCTTGCATGGCTTCAACTTCACCAAGGAGGTAACCATTTCCGACTTGAGAGAAGAAGTCGTGGTTAGAAGTTCCTGTTGAAATACCGTTCATAACGATTGGGTTGACATCATCAGCTGAATCTGGGAAGAGTGGATCTTGTCCTAGGTTCATAAGGGCCTTATTGGCATTGTAACGAAGGAAAGTTTTAACTTCCTCAGTCCATCCCACACCGTCATAGAGGCTTTCTGTATAGCCCTCTTCGTTCTCGTAGAGAGTGTAGAGTAGGTCGTACATCCATTCTTTGAGCTTTTCTTGCTCTTCTTCAGGTAATTCGTTGAAACCAAGTTGGAATTTGTAACCAATGTAAGTTCCGTGAACAGACTCATCACGGATGATTAATTTGATAATTTCCGCAACATTGGCAAGTTTGTTATTACCGAGATAGTAAAGTGGTGTAAAGAAACCGGAGTAGAAGAGGAAGGTTTCAAGAAAGACGCTGGCAACCTTCTTTTCAAGAGGACTACCATTGAGGTAGATTTCATTGATAATTGCTGCTTTTCTTTGTAGGTAAGGGTTGGTGTTAGTCCATTCGAAAATTTCTTCAATCTCAGCCTTGGTATTCAGGGTAGAGAAGATTGATGAATATGATTTTGCGTGGACAGATTCCATAAATTGGATGTTGTTGAAAACAGCTTCCTCATGCGGTGTACGGATGTCTGCGCGAAGAGCCTGAACCCCTGTTTCAGATTGCATGGTATCCAGAAGTGTCAAACCACCAAAGACTTTTCCTACTAAGTCTTTTTCTTTGTTTGATAGTTTTCTCCAGTCGTCTAGGTCATTTGACAAGGGGATACGAGTGTCGAGCCAGAATTGCTCCGTCAGCTTTTCCCAAGTTGATTTGTCGATGACATCTTCGATGGCATTCCAGTTAATGGCTTTGTAGTAAGTTTCCATTTGAAATCTCTTTCTGTATATAATAATGCGATGATAGAATCATCTCTATTTTATCATAGTCTGAGATGAGTATCGCACAAAAAGTCGGAAGACCGACTTTTCATTTTTCCTAGTATTTTAGATGCTTGTCCAAGTTTATTCTAGTGTAATCCTTTAATCAGTAGTCTGAGAGAATTTGGTTGACTCAGAGTAAAACTAAATCACACAGCTTTCACATTGGTTCGCACCGACTTCTCCACCGTCGTCTGTAAAGGTACGGACGTAGTAGATAGACTTGATGCCCTTGTTAAAGGCATAGTTACGAAGGATAGACAAGTCACGTGTCGTTTGTTTGTTTTCTTTCTTCCATTCGTAAAGACCTTTTGGAATATCACTACGCATGAAGAGGGTGAGTGAAAGTCCTTGATCCACGTGCTCAGTTGCAGCAGCGTAAACATCAATCACCTTACGCATATCCATATCGTAAGCAGAAGTGTAGTAAGGGATAGTATCTGTTGACAAACCTGCAGCAGGATAGTAGATTTTACCGATTTTCTTCTCTTGGCGTTCTTCAATGCGTTGCGTAATCGGGTGGATAGATGCAGAAACATCGTTGATGTAACTGATCGAACCATTTGGAGCAACAGCAAGGCGGTTTTGGTGGTAAAGACCATCTGCTTGAACCTTTTCGCGAAGTTCAGCCCAGTCAGCAGCACTTGGGATAAAGACGTCTTTGAAGAGTTCTTTAACACGGTCTGATTTTGGAACAAATTCGCCTGTCACATACTTGTCGAAGTAGCTTCCGTTAGCATAGTCTGATTTTTCAAAGTTGTGGAAGGTGATACCACGTTCACGCGCGATGTTATTAGATTCTACTAAGGTCCAGTAGTTCATAAGCATAAAGTAGATGCTAGTGAATTCAACAGACTCAGGTGATCCATATTCGATCAGTTGTTGCGCTAGATAGCTATGAAGCCCCATGGCACCAAGACCAAAGGTGTGAGCCAAACTGTTTCCGTGGTCGATAGTAGGAACAGCTACGATGTGCGAACTATCTGTAACGAAAGTAAGAGCACGAACCATAGCACGGATAGAACGACCAAAGTCAGGTGAGGTCATCATGTTGACCACGTTGGTTGAACCAAGGTTACATGAGACATCTGTTCCCATTTGAAGGAATTCTTGAGCATCGTTGATCAAGCTTGGTTCTTGAACTTGAAGGATTTCAGAACACAAGTTGCTCATGATAATCTTTCCATCAACAGGATTCGCACGGTTAGCCGTATCAATGTTGACTACATAAGGGTAGCCAGACTCTTGTTGCAATTTAGAGATTTCAGTTTCCAAATCACGCGCTTTGATTTTTGTCTTGCGGATGTTTGGATTTGCGACCAATTCATCGTATTTTTCAGTGATGTCGATGTAGTTGAATGGCACACCGTACTCAAGCTCTACAGAGTATGGGCTGAAGAGGTACATTTCTTCATTTTTACGAGCCAATTCGTAGAATTTATCTGGTACCACTACACCAAGTGAAAGGGTCTTCACACGAACTTTTTCATCGGCATTTTCTTTCTTAGTTGAAAGGAAGGCGATGATATCTGGGTGAAATACGTTGAGGTAGACAACACCAGCCCCTTGACGTTGACCCAATTGGTTAGAGTAAGAGAAACTGTCTTCGAAGAGTTTCATAACTGGAACGACACCAGAAGCTGCTCCTTCATAACCCTTGATAGGTGCGCCCGCTTCACGAAGGTTGCTGAGAGAAATTCCCACACCACCACCGATACGTGAAAGTTGAAGAGCTGAGTTGATAGAACGTCCGATAGAGTTCATGTCATCCGTTACTTGGATCAAGAAGCAAGATACCAACTCCCCACGACGGGCACGACCAGCGTTCAAGAAGGAAGGAGTAGCAGGTTGGTAGCGTTGGTGGATGATTTCATTGGCGATATCAATCGCAACAGCTTCATCACCGTCAGCAAAGTAAAGTGCATTAAAGAAGACACGGTCTTCCATACTTTCAAGGTAATATTCACCGTCATTAGTCTTCAAGGCATACTGGTTGTAAAACTTATAGGCAGCCATGAATGATTTGAATTGGAAGTTTTGGTCCTTGATAAATTGATGCAATTCTTCCAAAAACTCTGGACGGTATTTCTTAAGAAATGCAGTTTCAATGTAGTTGTGTTCAATGAGGTAGTTGATTTTATCAGTAATTGAATCAAAAACCATAGTGTTTGGAACTACATTTTCTTTAAAGAAAGCATCTAAGGCTTCTTTATCTTTATGAAGCATGATTTGTCCATTAACAGGACGGTTGATTTCGTTATTGAGACGGAAGTAGGTCACGTCCTCAAGATGTTTTAATCCCATAAAATTTCCCTTATCTAATTACAAAAGAAAGGCCTCTAAGTTAGCCCTAGAAGCAATCTCTTCTGGATGATGTACTAAGATTATGCTAATTGTTTCAGTTTTCCTGGTTGGAAGCCTGAAAAGACTTCAGTTGGTGTTTGGATAACAGGAGCTGCGCTGAAACCGAGCTCTTTAACTTGATCGATGTACTCTGGTTGCTCGTCGAGATTGATCTCACGATAAGCGACATTGTTGCTGTCCAAGAAACGCTTGGTCATCTTACATTGGACACAGTTGTTTTTAGAATAAACGGTTACCATTTTCGTAACTCCTCTTTCAAAATAGATTACTTTCTTAGTATATCAGAAAAAAAAACTTTGTCAAACTTTTTAAACTAAATCTTGTGCTAAAAAGTTACAGTTTCAAAAACAAAGCACAATATATAGTGTTTTGTCAGAGTGTAAAATTGGGTTTTCATTGAACTATCAAAGTTTATCAAAACAAAAAAACTATATACTGTATATTGGTAAGATAAATAGAAGATTTTCAGCAAGTTATCTGAAAGGAAATAGAAGAAAGTCCATAAAACACTTGAAAAATAATCTAGAAGGTGATATAATACAGTCTTGTAAGGGTTATCACATATAATCCAAAAAAAGAAATAACTAAAGGAGAGTCAAACTATGGCTTCTAAAGATTTCCACGTAGTGGCAGAAACAGGTATTCACGCACGTCCAGCAACATTGTTGGTTCAAACAGCTAGCAAATTTGCTTCAGATATCACTCTTGAATACAAAGGTAAATCAGTAAACCTTAAATCTATCATGGGTGTTATGAGTCTTGGTGTTGGCCAAGGTGCTGACGTTACAATTTCAGCTGAAGGTGCAGATGCTGACGACGCAATCGCTGCTATCACTGAAACTATGGAAAAAGAAGGATTGGCATAAGGAAAATGACAGAAATGCTTAAAGGAATCGCAGCATCTGATGGTGTTGCAGTTGCAAAAGCATATCTACTCGTTCAACCGGATTTGTCATTTGAGACTATTACAGTCGAAGATACAAACGCAGAAGAAGCTCGCCTTGATGCCGCTCTACAAGCATCACAAGACGAGCTTTCTGTTATTCGCGAGAAAGCAGTAGGTACGCTCGGTGAAGAAGCAGCTCAAGTTTTTGACGCTCACTTAATGGTTCTTGCTGACCCAGAAATGATCAGCCAAATCAAGGAAACAATCCGTGCGAAGAAAGTGAATGCAGAAGCAGGTCTGAAAGAAGTGACAGACATGTTTATCACTATCTTTGAAGGCATGGAAGACAACCCATACATGCAAGAACGCGCAGCGGATATCCGCGACGTGACAAAACGTGTATTGGCCAACCTCCTTGGTAAAAAATTGCCAAACCCAGCTTCTATCAATGAAGAAGTAATCGTCATTGCCCATGACTTGACTCCTTCAGATACAGCTCAATTGGACAAAAACTTTGTAAAAGCTTTTGTAACCAACATTGGTGGTCGTACAAGCCACTCAGCTATCATGGCGCGTACGCTTGAAATTGCAGCAGTATTGGGTACAAACAACATCACTGAAATCGTTAAAGACGGTGATATTCTTGCCGTTAACGGTATCACAGGTGAGGTTATTATCAACCCAACTGATGAGCAAGCGGCTGAATTCAAGGCTGCTGGTGAAGCTTATGCGAAACAAAAAGCTGAATGGGCTCTCTTGAAAGATGCTAAAACAGTAACTGCTGATGGCAAACACTTTGAATTGGCTGCCAACATCGGTACTCCAAAAGACGTTGAAGGTGTCAATGACAACGGTGCTGAAGCTGTTGGTCTTTACCGTACAGAGTTCTTGTACATGGATTCTCAAGACTTCCCAACAGAAGACGAGCAATACGAAGCTTACAAGGCTGTACTTGAAGGAATGAACGGTAAACCTGTTGTCGTTCGTACAATGGATATCGGTGGAGATAAGGAACTTCCTTACTTCGATATGCCTCACGAAATGAACCCATTCCTTGGATTCCGTGCCCTTCGTATCTCTATCTCTGAGACTGGAGATGCTATGTTCCGCACACAAATCCGTGCCCTTCTTCGTGCGTCTGTTCACGGTCAATTGCGTATCATGTTCCCAATGGTTGCGCTCTTGAAAGAATTCCGTGCAGCGAAAGCAGTCTTTGACGAAGAAAAAGCAAACCTTCTTGCTGAAGGTGTTGCAGTTGCGGATAATATCCAAGTTGGTATCATGATTGAGATTCCTGCAGCGGCTATGCTTGCAGACCAATTTGCTAAAGAAGTTGACTTCTTCTCAATTGGTACAAACGACTTGATCCAATACACAATGGCAGCAGACCGTATGAACGAGCAAGTTTCATACCTTTACCAACCATACAACCCATCAATCCTACGCTTGATCAACAATGTTATCAAGGCAGCTCACGCTGAAGGTAAATGGGCTGGTATGTGTGGTGAGATGGCTGGTGACCAAAAAGCTGTTCCCCTTCTTGTCGGAATGGGCTTGGATGAGTTCTCTATGTCAGCAACATCTGTCCTTCGTACACGTAGCTTGATGAAGAAACTCGATACAGCTAAGATGGAAGAGTACGCAAACCGTGCCCTTACAGAATGTTCAACAATGGAAGAAGTTCTTGAACTTCAAAAAGAATACGTTAATTTTGATTAATCGAAAAATCCTTGCAACTCAGTTGCAGGGATTTTTTTAAAGAATTTTCAAGAAAATCTTTTTTATATAAAGTCCATTCTAGAGAAAGTAGCGGTGAAGAATAAAAAAACACTTAACTGGTTCATAAAATTCTTGACAAGTTGCAAATTTAGGAGTAAACTATTAACCAGTTAAGCAATAGAGAGGAGTTTCTGCAATTTAGAAATGAATTGCAAATAGAAATATTAAAAAAGAAAGAGAGTTTCGATGAAAATTAATAAAAAATACCTAGCTGGTTCTGTGGCGGCTTTAATTTTAAGTGTCTGTTCTTATGAGTTGGGACTGTATCAAGCCAGAACTGTCAAGGAAAATAATCGTGTTTCCTATATAGATGGAAAACAAGCGGCACAAAAAACGGAGAATCTGACTCCTGATGAGGTTAGCAAACGTGAAGGAATCAATGCAGAGCAAATCGTCATCAAGATAACAGACCAAGGCTATGTCACTTCACATGGCGACCACTATCATTATTACAATGGTAAGGTTCCTTATGATGCGATTTTCAGTGAAGAGTTGCTGATGAAGGATCCAAACTACCAGCTCAAGGACGAGGATATTGTCAGTGAAATCAAGGGTGGTTATGTCATCAAGGTAGATGGAAAATACTATGTCTACCTTAAGGATGCAGCCCATGCAGATAATGTCCGTACGAAAGAAGAAATTAATCGACAAAAGCAAGAGCATAGTCAGCATCGTGAAGGAGGAACTTCAGCAAATGATGGCGCGGTAGCCTTGGCACGTTCACAGGGACGCTACACCACAGACGATGGCTACATCTTTAATGCCTCTGATATCATAGAAGATACAGGTGATGCCTATATCGTTCCTCATGGCAATCACTTCCACTATATTCCTAAGAGTGACTTGTCTGCCAGCGAATTGGCTGCAGCAGAAGCCTTTCTATCTGGTAGAAGTGGCCAATCAAATACGCCTACTTATAGCCGTACCAATAACAACAGTGCTAGCAGCGATGTAGATAGATGGACCCCATCCTATAATAAAAAAGGAAACAGCTATACGAACACAGCTAACAACAGTAGCGACGATAGCCAAGCAAATCAAAGCGATGAGGATATTGATGGCCTTCTGAAACAACTTTATGCCTTGCCACTCAGCCAACGACACGTAGAATCTGATGGTCTTGTCTTCGACCCAGCACAGATTACAAGTCGAACAGCTAGAGGAGTTGCTGTGCCTCATGGGAACCATTACCATTTCATCCCTTATTCACAGATGTCTGAATTGGAAGAACGAATCGCTCGTATTATTCCTCTTCAGTACAGTTCGGACCATAGGGTGCCGGACTCAAGACCAGAAGAACCAAGTCCACAACCGACTCCGGAACCTAGTCCAAGCCCGAAACCTGCACCAACTCCTCAACCAACTCCAAGCAATCCAATTGATGAAAAATTAGTTAAACAGGTGATTCGAAAAGTAGATGATGGTTATGTATTTGAGGAGAATGGAACATCTCGTTATATTCCTGCCAAGGAACTTTCAGCAGAAACTGCAGCAGCCATTGATAGTAAATTAGACAAGCAAGAAAGTTTGTCTCATAAGCTAGGAGCTAAGAAAACCAATCTCCCATCTGGTGATCGAGGATTTTACAATAAGGCTTATGATTTACTAGCAAGAATTCATCAGGACTTACTTGATAATAAAGGGCGCCAAGCTGATTTTGAGGCTTTGGATAAACTCTTGGAACGACTCAATGATGCTTCAAGTGATAAAGTCAAGTTAGTGGATGATATTCTTGCTTTCTTAGCACCGATTCGTCATCCAGAACGTTTAGGAAAACCAAATGCGCAAATAGCTTACACAGATGATGAGATTCAAGTAGCCAAGTTGGCAGGCAAGTATACAACAGAAGATGGCTATATCTTTGATCCTCGTGATATCACCAGTGACGAGGGGGATGCCTATGTAACTCCACATATGACCCATAGCCATTGGATTAAAAAAGATAGTTTGTCTGAAGCCGAAAGAGCGACAGCCCAGGCTTATGCTAAAGAGAAAGGTTTGACACCTCCTTCGAATAACCATCAGGATTCAGGAAATACGGAGGCTAAAGGAGCAGAAGCTATCTACAATCGCGTGAAAGCAGCTAAGAAGGTGCCCCTTGATCGTATACCTTACAATCTCCAACATACCGTGGAAGTTAAAAACGGTAGTTTAATCATTCCTCATTATGACCATTACCATAACATCAAATTTGAGTGGTTTGACGAAGGACTTTATGAGGCACCTAAGGGGTATAGTCTAGAAGATCTCTTTGCGACTGTCAAGTACTATGTCGAACATCCAAACGAACGTCCGCATTCAGATAGTGGTTGGGGCAATGCAAGTGACCATGTTCAAAGAAACCAAAATGGTCCAGCTGATACCAATCAAACGGAAAAACCATCAGAGGAGAAACCTCGGACAGACAAAGCTGAGGAAGAAAAGCCACGCGAAGAGAAGCCTCAAAGTGAGAAACCAGAATCTCCAAAACCAACTGAGGAGCCGGAAGAAGAATCACCAGAGGAACCAGAAGAACCTCAGGTCGAGACTGAAAAGGTTGAAGCGAAGTTGAGAGAGGCTGAAGAGCTCCTTGCAAAGATCCAAGACCCCATTATCAAGTCCAATGCAAAAGAAACTCTCACTGGCTTAAAAAATAACCTGCTATTTGGTGCTAAGGATAACAATACCATTATGGCTGAGGCTGAAAAGTTGTTGGCTTTATTAAAGGAGAGCAAGTAAAGGTAGTAGCATTTTCTAGATCCTAAAAACAGGATAGGAGAACTAGAAAAGTTAAAATCGAAAATGAGAACAGAATGTAAGTTCTAGTTCTCATTTTTTTCATGAAAATATGTAAAATATCTTGACATATGGTGTAAATAAAGATAAACTATTTACTAGTTAATTAAATGGTTAAATACTAGTTAAGGAGTAATGATGAAAAAAAGAACATTTCTATTATTAATGGCAGGTCTGTTGGTTCTTGTCTTAGGAGCATGTAGCCAAAAAGAAAAACAAGAAGCAAGAGGAGTGAAGATTGTAACAAGTTTTTACCCAATCTATGCCATGGTCAAAGAGGTATCAGGTGACTTGAATGATGTTCGAATGATTCAGTCAAGTAGCGGAATTCACTCCTTTGAACCTTCAGCAAATGATATTGCAGCCATCTATGATGCGGATGTCTTTGTCTACCACTCGCATACGCTGGAATCTTGGGCAGGAAGTCTGGATCCCAATCTTAAAAAATCTAAAGTTAAAGTTTTAGAAGCATCTGAGGGAATGACTTTAGACCGCGTTCCTGGACTAGAAGATGTGGAAGCAGGGGATGGAGTTGACGAAAAAACGCTCTATGATCCTCATACTTGGCTAGATCCTGAAAAAGCTGGCGAAGAAGCTCAGATTATAGCTGATAAACTCTCAGAGGTTGATAGTGAGCATAAAGAAACTTACCAGAAAAATGCGCAAGCCTTTATCAAAAAAGCTCAAGAATTGACTAAGAAATTCCAGCCTAAATTTGAAAAAGCGAGTCAGAAGACATTTGTAACACAACATACAGCTTTTTCTTATCTTGCTAAAAGATTTGGACTTAATCAACTTGGTATTGCAGGCATTTCTCCAGAACAAGAACCAAGTCCAAGACAACTAACAGAAATTCAGGAATTTGTTAAAACCTATAAGGTTAAAACGATATTTACAGAAAGTAACGCTTCTTCAAAAGTAGCTGAAACTCTTGTCAAATCAACAGGTGTGGGTCTTAAAACTCTGAATCCTTTAGAGGCAGACCCACAAAATGACAAAACTTACCTAGAAAATCTAGAAGAAAATATGAATGTTCTTGCAGAAGAATTAAAATGAGGAGATGATAAAAATGAAGAAGAAATACCTTGCAGCAGGATTGGCTCTTGTCCTTTCCCTAAGCCTTTGCATCTATGCATTGAACCAACACCAGGTAGAAGGAAACAAAGATAATAACCGTGTGTCTTATGTTGATGGGAAGCAAGATTCTCAAAAAACAGAGACCCAGACACCAGACCAAGTTAGCAAAAAAGAAGACATTCAGGCTGAACAAATTGTCGTTAAAATCACCGATCAAGGTTATGTGACTTCGCATGGTGATCACTTCCATTATTACAATGGTAAAGTTCCTTTTGATGCGATTTTCAGCGAAGAACTGTTGATGAAAGATGCCAATTATCAACTGAAAGACGCTGATATTGTCAACGAAATCAAAGGTGGCTACATTATCAAGGTGGATGGTAAGTATTATGTCTACCTTAAAGATGCGGCTCATGCTGATAATATTCGTACGAAGGACGAAATTGAGCGCCAAAAACAAGGTCATACTCATGATGCACCAACCTCTAACAGTGCAGTGGCGCTTGCTCAATCGCAAGGTCGCTATACCACTGATGATGGGTACATCTTTAATCCATCTGATATTATAGAGGATACTGGTGATGCTTATATTGTCCCTCATGGTGGACATTATCACTATATCCCAAAGAGTTCCTTGTCTGCTGGCGAATTGGCAGCTGCCCAAGCCTACCTCTCTGGAACTAGAAAACAAGCAAGTGTGACTGACTATCGTCCGAGTCCAAACACAACTAGTCAAACTAGCAATCCGAGTCAAGAAGCTGAAAGACCAAGCAATCCAGAAGAGAGCTTACAGAGTCTATTGCAGCAACTCTATGCTCTTCCAAGCAGTCAACGTTATGCTGAATCAGATGGCTTGGTTTTTGACCCTGCTAAGATTTCAAGTAGAACGCCGAGTGGTGTGGCGATTCCACACGGAAATCACTATCATTTCATCCCATATACAAAGCTTTCTGCCTTGGAAGAAAAGATTGCGCGAATGATTCCTTTATCTAGCGACAGTGGGAAACCAACACCTTTGGAAAATCCAAGCAAACCAGCAGAGCATCCAGCTCAGCCAAATCATTCTCATGACCAAGACGGTGACCATGGAAGTCAAGGGACCAATCATGAAGATCATGACCATGATGGAGAGGAGCATGACCATCATCATGGTGAAGAACATGATCATGGCTTTGCAGCTGATCGCGTTATCAGTGAGGATGAGCAAGGTTTTGTAGTTTCTCATGGAGATCACGCTCATTATTTCTTTAAGAAGGACTTGACTGCAGCCCAAATCAAAGCTGCCCAAAATCACTTGAAAGAAAATCATCAGCCTCAGCACGTTCAACCACTTGCAAAGACTGTGGAAAGTTTCTCAAGAGATGCTAGCGATGAAGAAAAAATCAAGTATATCTCACAGACCTACGGGGTTCCGCTCGAAGCGATTCGTATTTCAAATGGATTCTTTGTCTTTGGAAATCCGGATCAAGCCTATGATCCAACCCATATCCATCCCTATGCTGTTCGAAAAGAACATGTTCGTATTCCTCTCCAAACTGGGAACCCAGAACTGGATTTCCTAAATGAACTGTATACGACTGCCCTACGTGATGGGGTATCTCCTTATAGTTTACAGGTAGAAAGTGGTAGTTTTGTGATTCCTCACGGAGACCACAATCACTACATCAAGGTTCAAACTAAGGGCTATGAAGTAGCTTTGAAAAATAAGATTCCAGCCCTACAATCGACCTATCAACCTGGAGCATTTGATGAACAAACAGTTCTATCTAAGGTGGATCAACTGTTAGCAGATAGCAGAAATCTCTACAAAGACCAGCCAATCATGCAGAGACGGGTTGAACTTGCTTTGGGGCAGTTCACCGAAAATATGAAAAAACTGGCAACAAACTCAACTGCTGGATACCTAGCAGCCTTGGATCTCTTTGATAAACAATACATCCATGTGGATCAAAGTGTGGCACCAGTTGAAACTTCACCTTTAGATAAGAAGTATCAAGCCCTTGTAGATAAGATCAATACACTGGATACAGATACTTATGGCTTGCCTAAGAAAGATCTTTTGGTACATTTGCAGGAAGCAAAACTAGCTCAGGATGAGACAGAGTTGGCTGCCATTGAAGCGAAACTTCAGGCCTTGCAAGATTTCCGAGATCGGACAGGGGTTACAACAGTAGAGTACATCAAGTATTTCTATGAACATGTATCTGATGGTCGTTTGAGAGAAGAACTTCGAAACCGTGTTGCTAAATTGACATGGGAACTTTACCAGTCACAATCTTTTCTAAAAGCAACCGACTTGAACAAGCTATTCCCAACTATTTACCAAACTAAGCTAGAAGTAGAAGAGGCTCTCAAAGAAGAACCCGTATCTACAAAAGCTGGTAAGACTATTCTAGATACGGAAAAAGTAGATAGTCAAACTGCTAAGACCGCCATCTATGAATTCCTAAAAGAACTCTACGGTGATTTTATGCCAGAAGAGCGGGTTAGCCATGTTAAGAAGGAAGAAGTGGATACTCTCCTAACTAAAGCTGCCCAACTCCTAGCACGTGTCAAAGAAGATGGTGTCAAACAATCCCTAGCTGAAGAAGCAGCTAATATCAAAGCGGCTACTGAAAAGGAAAATGCAGACCTTGACGAAGCTAAAACACAACTTGAGGATCTCTTGAATCGTATTGCAGCGACTATCCAACGAGAGAAAAAAGAAGCAGAACAAGATCCACAAACAGTGATTATCTATCAAAAACTCTATAATGTCTTGCTCTCTCTTCACAAGTACTTAGAGGATAACAAAGGATCCGATGCTGACTTTGAACGTGTTGATGGGCTATTTGATCAACTTGCAGTCAAAAGCAGTGATAAAGAAGGTCTCCTCACTCTAGCTAAAGAAATCATTAGCTTGAACCAGGAACTCCGTTCAAAAGCAAGTGAAACTGATAGCCAATCTAAGTCTGAGAAAGACAGTGAAACAGCTGCTTCTCAACCAACAGAAAAGCAAGCGCAAAGTGAGTCTGAGCCAAGTGCTCAACCAAATGAATAAAAAGAAAGGCGAAGTAGCTGAGCTACCTCGTCTTTTTTTAGACTTTATAAGATACAATACCAATGATGGTATCCACCGCACGCTCCATAGTCTGAAGGCTGACGTATTCAAAACGTCCATGCATGTTTTCACCACCAGCAAAGATATTTGGAGTTGGAATGCCCATAAAGGAAATCTTAGACCCATCTGTTCCGCCACGGATTGGTTCGATAATTGGCGTGATACCTAAATCTTCCATAACAGCCTTAGCAATAGTAACAGGCGTCATGTCTTTCTCAATGACTTCCTTCATATTGTAGTACTGGTCAGTCAGAGTCAAGCTAACGCGATCATTCCCAAGCTCTTGATTCATCTTATCAGCAATAGACTGCATAGCTGCTTTACGAGCTTCAAAGGAATCCTTTTCAAAGTCACGAATGATGTAGCTTGCACGCGCCTCCTCGACACTACCTGTCACATCCATAAGATGATAGAAACCTTGATAACCATCTGTCAGTTCAGGTCTGTCATTCTCTGGAAGTTGATTATGAAAATCAATCGCTAGCTGAAGGGCATTGACCATCTGTCTTTTAGCAGTACCAGGGTGGACATTGCGCCCTTGGAAATGGAGTTCAGCAGCTGCTGCTGAGAAAGTCTCGTACTGAAGTTCTCCTAGCGGACCACCATCAACAGTATAGGCAAAGTCAACGTCAAAGTCATCAGCATCAAACTTGTTAGCTCCAACACCGATTTCTTCATCTGGACCAAAACCAACTCGAATCTCACAGTGTTTGATTTCGGGATGAGCAGTCAGATATTCAATAGCAGTCATAATCTCAGCAATCCCTGACTTGTCATCAGCACCTAGCAAGGTCGTACCATCTGTTGTGATAAGCGTTTGACCTGGATATTTTTCAAGGCTCTTGAAATCAGTAGGATCTAGTTTAAAGCCAGAATCACCTAAGTCGATAGCTCCACCATCGTAGTTTTCGATGACTTGCGGGTTAACGCCCTCAGCATTAAAGTCAGCTGTATCCATGTGGGAGATGAAGCCAATCTTGCGTGTCAAGCTTGGATCGTTTGCTGGTAAGGTCCCAATAGCAAAACCATTTGGAAGGTAGTAAACATTTTGCAGACCGACACGTTTCATTTCGGGGATAAGAACATTGGTTGCGAAGTCAACCTGACTTTGCGTACTTGGAGTAGTAGTAGAGTGTTCGTCAGAACGCGTATTGACCTTGACATAGGTCAAAAACCGTTCTAAAAGGTTCGGGTAATTCATAAAAACTCCTTTTGAATTCATTTTTTCCATTGTATCATAGAAAGAAGAGAAAAACAAAAGACAGAAGTTAGGGGAATATACAATGTTAGCGTTTACTTATCAACGAATTAATGGTAAAATGAACTTGATAAAAATATCACAAGGAAGTGATTATGAAAAAAGCAATTCTAATGATGACTTTCGGTTCTCCAGAAGAGATTACTTTTGAAGGTGTGGCTGATTTTTTCACAAACATTCGTCGTGGAGTTAGACCCCAAGACCACGAGATTCAGACTCTCTATGATAATTATGTACGAATTGGTGGCACGCCTCTGCAAAAAATTACCCGTCAAGAGGTTGCCTTGGTAGAAGCTAGACTGGGGAATGAGTATAGTGTTTATTTTGCTAATAAGTTTTCCAAACCCTTTATTCCAGATGTGATTAAGCAGATGGAAGCTGATGGTGTTGAAGAATGTATCTGCTTGATTTTGGAACCTCATTATTCTTTTTACTCAGTCATGGGGTATGAAAAGTTTTTGGAAAGCCAGCAGATCCGATTTTTAGTCATTAAGGACTGGTATCAACAACAGCCTTTGCTGGACTTCTGGACTGACGAGATTAGAAAAATTTTACGAAACCATGTTGGAGAAGAATCTTTCAAGGTAATCTTTTCAGCACACAGTGTTCCCATTTTTGCCTTAGACTATGGAGATCCATATATCGATCAGATTTTCGATAATAGCAAGCTAATTGCTGAACAACTCGGCCTAACAGCCGACCAGTATACCAATACTTGGCAGAGCGAAAGCGATATTGGAATTCCTTGGATCAAGCCAGATGTCTTAGAATATTTACGAGAACAAAAGCAACATCCAGAGCATTATATTTTTGTCCCGATTAGCTTTATCAGTGAGCACATCGAAGTCTTGTTTGATAATGATGTGGAATGTTATGATTTGTGTCAAGAAATAGATGTCACCTACCATCGTCCACCTATGCCCAATACGGATAGCCGTTTAATTGGCGCTTTAGTTGCTACTGTAAGAGCCAATGAACACAAAGAATTTAAAGCTTTTCTCCCAGAAGAAGAAACTTTTGATGAGTTAGCTCCTTCGACAACTACCAAGGACATCATGGAGGAGATAGACGACCTTCAGATGCCAGAATTTGTCAAAAAGCTCATTGAGAAAAAAGGCCGTGAAAATGTGAAGATGCCGTACTTAATTAAGAAAATGCTCGAAAAGGCTGGGAAGTTACCAAAAGAGTAAAGAAAAAAGGATTTAGCTTTGTGCTAGATCCTTTTAATCGATTATTTTTTCTCAAGAAGAGCTTTGATTTCTTGAAGAACTTCAAGTTCAGTTGGAGCAGCAGGTGCTTCCTCAACCACTTCCTCTTTCTTACGAAGGTTTTGCGCTTTTTCCATAGCTTTAATAACGAAGAAAAGCACAGTACCTACAACGAGAAAGTTGATAATAGCACTCAAGAATTTACCATATGTAACACCATTCCATGCAAGCTCAGCGATGTTTTGTACTTTCGCAGCTTCCAAAGCTGGGTTCAATAGAAGTGGAGTGATGATATCGTTAACAAATGAAGTAACGATAGCACCAAATGCAGAGGCAATGATCACACCGACAGCAAGGTCAACGACATTACCACGAAGCAAAAATTCTTTAAGATCCTTTAACATTTTCATAAATTCCTTTCCTAATTTTCTAATTTATTATATCCTAAATTGTGACAAAAAGCAACTTGAACGCTCAAAGTGGTCAGTTGTTCCCTTTAAAAATATAGATTTTACTGAAAATATAGTTTAAAATGATGATCAAGATTTGTGCTAGAATAGTTTCAATCGTATTAACCCTATCTATATTAAATTCGACAAACTGGCCAATAATATCAGGGAAAGTTGTAACAAAGATATAAGTTAAAAGAACGTCAAGACCAAGAGTAGAAAGACGAGCTAAGAAAAACTTAGCCAGGCGGGTTGGCCAATTCCTTCTCTCTTGTTTAAAGACGATTGTATCATTTGTGAGAAAGGCAAAGAGAATCCCGATAATATTTGCGAGGGCAGTTGCGAGGATTTCCTGGTGGCTGATATGGTAAATAACCAAACGTGATACAATAGAAACCAGAGTAGTAGCGCCACCAAAAAAAAGATAGGCAAGGATTTCATTATCAAAGAAAGCTTTTATTTGATTTTTCATGATTTTAGTATAGCATAAAACTGGCTAATGTGCTATACTAGTAAGGTTGATAACCTCAACCCTTGGTGCTTAGCTTCTTTCACCAAGCATATTTTACGCGGGAAACCGCTAAAGGAGAAAACATGAAAAAATTAACTGTTCGCGACATGGCAGACATCGCTATCGTTGCTGCGATCTATGTAGTTTTGACTATTACGCCACCAATCAATGTTCTTAGTTTTGGGGCGTATCAGTTCCGTATTTCAGAAATGCTGAATTTCTTGGCATTTTATAACCCTAAATACATTTTTGGTGTGACAATTGGATGTATGATTGCTAATTTATTTAGTAGTTTTGGCCTAATAGATGTCTTTGTTGGTGGAGGTTCTACCCTAGTTTTCCTTAGTCTAGGGGTATGGCTCTTTGCAAAATACAGCAAAGATTACCTCTTTAACGGATTGATTCGAAAAGATCATTTCTTCTTTTCAATCCTCTTCTCCATTTCAATGATTACCATTGCAGCTGAACTCCATATTTTGACAGAAGCTCCCTTCTTCTTCACATGGTTCTCTACTGGAATTGGTGAGTTTGCATCACTTATTGTGGGAGCGATTTTGATTGGTAAACTGGGACAGCGAATCGATCTAACAAAATAAGAAGTTTATAAGCTAGATTATTGCTAAATCTAGCTTTTTTCATTCCATAAAATTAAAAGAGAGCGCTTGACAAGAACATAGAACTATAGTATACTTTTTAGGTAAGCTGATTTAGCTCAGTTGGCAGAGCGCATCCATGGTAAGGATGAGGTCGCCGGTTCAATCCCGGCAATTAGCATTAAATAGATAGAAAAACCCTTATTTACAAGGGTTTTTGTTATGTCTGCCCCAAATTTTTCAAAGATATTTCTTATGCACCTGTATAAATGAAGCAAAGCGTTTTGGCTGTTGACAAAAGTGACTCTATCTAGTAGAATAGTAGATGCGATGAGTCGATAGGTAGTCTTCGGACTGCTATTGAGCATAAGGAGGTCACAACGCAGGAGCGGACCTTGATGAGTTGTGTGAACCTGCTCATCACATGAAGATGCCTCTTAGTCCCTGGTCAATGACTAGGGATTTTTAGTTTTCAGAAAATATAGTCTAAAAATGCTTTTCAATTTCTGGAAAAAGTAGTATAATACATCTATTATAGAAATTTTTAGAAAATTCCGAAAGAGGTTATTTATGGGATATACAGTTGCTGTAGTCGGCGCGACAGGTGCTGTCGGAGCTCAGATGATAAAAATGTTGGAAGAATCAACACTTCCAATCGATAAAATTCGTTACCTTGCTTCTGCACGTTCAGCAGGCAAAACTTTGAAATTTAAAGACCAAGATATTACGATTGAAGAAACAACTGAGACAGCCTTTGAGGGTGTTGATATTGCACTCTTCTCAGCAGGTGGTTCGACATCAGCTAAGTATGCACCATACGCAGTTCAAGCTGGGGCAGTAGTAGTAGATAACACATCTTATTTCCGTCAAAATCCAGATGTTCCTTTGGTTGTTCCAGAGGTCAATGCTCATGCACTTGATGCCCACAACGGAATCATTGCCTGCCCTAACTGTTCAACAATCCAAATGATGGTGGCTCTTGAGCCTGTTCGTCAAACATGGGGCTTGGATCGTATCATCGTTTCAACTTACCAAGCAGTCTCTGGTGCAGGTATGGGAGCTATTCTTGAAACACAACGTGAACTTCGTGAAGTCTTGAATGATGGTGTGAATCCACGTGATTTGCATGCGGAAATCTTGCCTTCAGGTGGTGACAAGAAACACTATCCTATCGCCTTTAACGCTCTTCCGCAAATCGATGTCTTCACAGACAATGATTACACTTACGAAGAGATGAAGATGACCAAGGAAACGAAGAAAATCATGGAAGATGACAGCATCGCAGTGTCTGCAACATGTGTTCGTATTCCAGTCTTATCAGCTCACTCTGAGTCAGTTTATATCGAAACAAAAGAAGTGGCCCCAATCGAAGAAGTGAAAGCAGCTATCGCAGCCTTCCCAGGTGCAGTTCTTGAAGATGATGTAGCTCATCAAATCTATCCACAAGCCATCAATGCAGTTGGTTCACGTGATACCTTTGTTGGTCGTATCCGTAAAGACTTGGATGCAGAAAAAGGAATCCACATGTGGGTTGTTTCAGATAACCTTCTCAAAGGTGCTGCCTGGAACTCAGTTCAGATTGCAGAAACGCTTCATGAACGTGGATTGGTTCGTCCAACAGCTGAGTTGAAATTTGAATTAAAATAGTCATATCGTTTAGGAGTTCAGATGAACTCCTTCTTTGAAATAGAGAGGTGTTTCTCATGTCTTATCAAGATTTAAAAGAGTGTAAAATCATCACGGCCTTTATTACCCCTTTCCATGAGGATGGCTCCATCAACTTTGATGCCATTCCAGCCTTGATTGAGCATTTATTGGCCCATCACACAGACGGCATTCTTCTAGCTGGAACGACTGCTGAGAGTCCGACCTTGACCCACGATGAGGAGTTGGAACTCTTTGCGGCTGTACAAAAGATTGTTAATGGACGTGTTCCTTTGATTGCGGGTGTAGGTACCAATGATACGCGTGACTCGATCGAGTTTGTCAAAGAAGTAGCAGACTTTGGTGGCTTCGCTGCTGGACTTGCGATCGTACCATACTACAACAAACCTTCTCAAGAAGGCATGTATCAGCACTTTAAAGCTATTGCAGATGCATCAGATTTACCTATTATCATTTATAACATTCCAGGGCGTGTAGTTGTTGAATTAACTCCAGAAACCATGCTTCGCTTGGCTGACCACCCAAATATCATCGGTGTTAAAGAATGTACCAGCTTGGCTAATATGGCTTACTTGATTGAGCACAAGCCAGAAGAGTTCTTGATTTATACAGGTGAAGATGGAGATGCCTTCCATGCCATGAACCTTGGTGCGGATGGGGTTATTTCTGTTGCCTCCCATACAAATGGAGATGAGATGCACGAGATGTTTACTGCCATTGCAGAAAGCGATATGAAGAAAGCTGCAGCTATTCAGCGTAAATTCATTCCTAAAGTCAATGCCCTCTTCTCTTATCCAAGTCCTGCTCCAGTTAAGGCGGTCCTTAACTATATGGGATTCGAAGCTGGACCAACTCGATTACCTCTAGTTCCAGCACCAGAAGAAGATGCTAAACGCATTATCAAAGTTGTCGTAGATGGCGACTACGAAGCAACTAAGGCAACTGTAACAGGTGTCCTTAGACCAGATTACTAATAAAGACAATAAAATCCATGATAGAAAGAAGGATCATGGATTTTTCTTATTTTCCTAGACAGAATTGGCTAAAGAGTTGGGTGATGAGTTCATCAGGTGCGGCATCTCCAGTGATTTCACCGAGAATTTCCCAAGTACGAGTCAAGTCAACTTGAAGCAAATCAACTGGCATCCCCAGTTCCAGCCCTTCATTAACAGCTTGTAGACTTTCAACGGCCTTTTCAATCAAGGAAATATGACGGGCATTAGATAGGTAAGTGGCATCTTGCTCAACCAAACCAGCATTTTCAAAGAAGAGGTTATTAATGCGTTCTTCAATCTTATCGATGTTTTGGTTTTTAAGGACTGAAATGCGAATGACATCTTCTGGTAGTTCTGAAGTTTCAATTGCTTCAGGAAGATCAGTTTTATTAAGCAGAATAATGCGGTTGGTATCTTGGCTGATTTCTAATAGTTGGCGATCTTGGGTGGTCAGTGGTTCACTGGCATTTAGTACTAGTAGTACCAAGTCAGCTTCCTTGAGGGCTTTTTTCGAACGCTCAACACCGATTTGTTCGACGATGTCATCTGTTTCACGGATACCCGCAGTATCAATCAACTTAAGTGGTACACCGTTGATGTTGACGTATTCTTCGATGACATCACGGGTAGTACCAGCGATGTCCGTTACGATGGCCTTGTCCTCACGCAAGAGGTTGTTGAGGAGGCTGGATTTTCCAACATTGGGACGACCGATGATAGCAGTGGAAATTCCTTCACGAAGGATTTTACCACGACGAGCTGTTCTAAGGAGATTGGTTAGCAATTGCTCAAACTCCATAGTTTTCTCACGGACGACTGCAGTAGTAGCTTCCTCAACATCGTCATACTCAGGATAGTCGATATTGACCTCAACTTGGGCAAGTGTATTGAGGATTTCTTGGCGAGTATTATTGATAAGATCAGAAAGTGAACCGTCCAATTGTTTGACTGCAATATTCATAGCCTTGTCAGTCTTGGCACGGATGATGTCCATCACTGCCTCAGCCTGTGTCAAGTCCACGCGACCGTTTAGAAAGGCGCGTTTGGTAAATTCACCAGGTTCTGCCAACCGAGCTCCTTCACGAATAGCTAGCTGGAGAATTTCATTGGTTACTGCAATCCCACCGTGGGTGTTAATCTCGATAATATCCTCACGAGTGAAGGTTTTTGGAGACTTCATAGCACCAATCATAACCTCGTCCATAACCTTGCCAGTTTGAGGGTCGACGATATGCCCGTAATTAAGAGTGTGGCTAGCAACCTGATTCAAGTCTTTTCCTTTAAAAATCTTTTGCGCAATGGCAAAACTATCTGTTCCGCTCAGGCGGACAATACCAATGGCTCCTTCACCTAGTGGAGTAGAGATAGCAGCGATGGTATCAAATTCACGTGTAATCATACTATTTCCTTTTGTATTTCTTTTCTTAGGATAGGTATCCAAATATCTCTTCAAATTGTAACAAATTTAGGCTATTTCTTCAATGGATGCTACTTGGAGATTGAAAAAGCCTAAGCAATTCTGCTTAAGCTAGTTTATTTGGTGCGCATTTCTCCTTGTGGGAAGTAAGTTCCTTCTGGCATGTCGTTGATGATGACATGAACGGCTGATTGAGGGGCTCCAGTATTACGGACAACAGCTTCCGTTACTTCCTTAGCAAGAGCTTTCTTTTGCTCGAGCGTGCGACCTTCAAATAAATCGATGCGTACAAATGGCATAATAGCTTCCTCCACTAGTTTTTGATTTCTTCTATTTTACCACATTTTGCCGTTTAAAGCTTCAGAAAATTATGATATACTAGAATGTAGCAAAAATTTAGAAATGGACGTGAAATAATAGCATGGCACAGTTGTATTATCGTTATGGGACCATGAACTCTGGTAAGACGATTGAGATTCTCAAGGTGGCCTATAACTACGAGGAGCAAGGAAAGGGAGTTGTGATTATGACTTCGGCTCTGGATACGCGTGACGGTGTTGGCTATGTGTCGAGCCGAATCGGCATGAAACGCCCAGCCCTTGCCATTGAGGAAACGACGGATATCTTCGGCTATATCCGAGACTTACCTGAGAAACCATACTGTGTGTTGGTCGATGAGGCCCAGTTTCTCAAGCGTCACCATGTTTACGACCTAGCTCGTGTTGTTGATGAGTTAGACATACCTGTCATGGCTTTTGGTTTGAAGAATGACTTTCGCAATGAATTGTTCGAAGGTTCCAAATATCTCTTGCTTTTAGCAGATAAGATTGACGAAATCAAGACCATCTGTCAGTACTGTAAGAAAAAGGCGACCATGGTGTTGCGTACTCAGGATGGACTGCCCGTTTATGATGGCGAACAAATTCAAATTGGTGGTAATGAAACCTATATCTCAGTCTGCCGTAAACATTATTTTGCCCCTGAAATCAATAAGGAGAATGAAGAAAAATGAACATCTATGATCAACTACAAGCTGTAGAAGACCGTTATGAAGAATTAGGAGAATTGCTGAGTGACCCTGATGTCGTTTCGGACACCAAGCGTTTCATGGAGCTTTCAAAAGAAGAGGCTTCCACTCGCGATACGGTAACAGCCTACCGTGAGTACAAACAAGTCCTTCAAAACATCGTCGATGCCGAAGAGATGATTAAAGAATCAGGCGGAGATGCGGACTTGGAAGAAATGGCCAAGCAAGAGCTGAAAGATGCCAAGGCTGAAAAAGAAGAATACGAAGAAAAATTGAAAATCTTGCTGCTTCCAAAGGATCCAAACGATGACAAGAACATCATCCTTGAAATCCGTGGAGCAGCTGGTGGTGACGAAGCGGCACTTTTCGCCGGAGACCTTCTAACCATGTACCAAAAGTATGCGGAAGCCCAAGGCTGGCGCTTTGAAGTCATGGAAGCCTCTATGAACGGTGTCGGTGGTTTCAAGGAAGTGGTTGCTATGGTTTCTGGTCAGTCTGTATACTCTAAACTCAAGTATGAGTCTGGTGCCCACCGTGTGCAACGTGTCCCTGTAACAGAGAGCCAAGGCCGTGTACACACTTCGACAGCGACAGTCCTTGTCATGCCTGAAGTGGAAGAAGTAGAATACGATATTGATCCAAAAGACCTTCGTGTTGACATCTACCACGCATCTGGTGCTGGTGGTCAGAACGTCAATAAGGTTGCGACTGCCGTGCGTATCGTTCACTTGCCAACCAATATCAAGGTTGAGATGCAGGAAGAACGTACCCAGCAGAAAAACCGTGAGAAGGCCATGAAAATCATCCGTGCGCGTGTTGCTGACCACTTTGCACAAATTGCCCAGGATGAACAAGACGCTGAACGTAAGTCTACTATCGGTACTGGTGACCGTTCAGAACGTATTCGTACATATAACTTCCCACAAAACCGTGTCACAGACCACCGTATTGGCTTGACTCTCCAAAAACTAGATACCATCTTGTCTGGTAAATTGGATGAAGTTGTGGGTGCCTTGGTGCTCTATGACCAAACACAAAAATTAGAAGAATTAAACAAATAATGAAATTAGTTCAATTATTTTCAGATTTTGAAGAAGCGTTGATAAGACAAGGAGAGGAAGCAGAAAGCCTCTCTTTTGTCTATCGTAGCCTGAAAAAACTCTCTTTTACAGACTTTGTCTTTGCCCTCCAGCAAGAGGTAACAGAGGAAGAAAAACGATTTGTAGAAGAAATTTACCAGCAGTTAGCGTCCCATAAACCAGCTCAGTATATCATCGGACAGGCAGATTTCTTTGGAATGCAGTTAAAAGTGGATGAGCGGGTTTTGATTCCTCGTCCAGAAACAGAAGAGTTGGTAGAACTTATCCTGGCCGAAAATCCTGAGGATAAGCTTAAGGTCCTAGATATCGGGACTGGAAGTGGCGCCATAGCTCTCGCATTAGCTAAAAACAGACCAGATTGGTCAGTGACAGCAGCAGATATCTCCCAAGACGCTTTGCAGCTTGCATCAGAGAATACTAGTAATCAAAATCTTAATATATTTTTTAAAAAATCTGATTGTTTTGCAGAAATTTCTGAAAAATATGATATAATTGTATCCAATCCACCCTATATCTCTCGCGAAGATGAGTCAGAGGTTGGTTTGAATGTTTTGCATTCAGAGCCTCATCTAGCTCTCTTTGCAGATGAGGATGGCCTAGCTATTTATCGCAGAATTGCGGAAGATGCAAAAGACTATCTCACAGATGGTGGTAAGATTTACCTTGAAATTGGATACAAGCAAGGTCAAAGTGTTCCTGCGCTTTTTAGGAAACATCTTCCTGAAAAACGAGTACGAACACTCAAGGACCAATTTGGTCAAGATAGGATGGTTGTAGTTGATGATGGACAGGATTAGACAAGAGTTGGAAAAGGGCGGAGCTGTTGTTTTGCCTACAGAGACAGTTTATGGTATCTTTGCTAAGGCCTTAGACGAAAAAGCTGTTGACCATGTTTACCAACTCAAACGTCGTCCTAGAGAAAAGGCGCTCAATCTTAATGTCGCTTCTCTAGAGGACATCTTGCACTTTTCAAAGAATCAGCCAACTTATCTAGAAAAAATTGTAGAGGCCTTTTTACCGGGTCCCTTGACCATTATCCTCGAAGCCAATGACCGAGTTCCCTATTGGGTCAACTCTGGTCTTGCAACTGTCGGATTTCGGATGCCGAGTCACCCCATTACACTTGATTTGATTCGAGAGACAGGTCCTTTGATTGGGCCATCTGCCAATATCTCGGGTCAGGCGAGTGGAGTGACCTTTGCTCAAATTCTAGAGGATTTTGACCATGAAGTTTTGGGTCTGGAGGACGACGCTTTTCTAACTGGACAGGATTCAACGATTTTGGATTTGTCTGGAGACAAGGTGAAAATCTTACGCCAAGGGGCAATTAAGCGAGAAGACATTCTTGCACAGTTGCCAGAGATTTCTTTTGAGGAGGAATGAGATGCTAAGAGATTTGCAAGAAACAGATGTGAATGCTATATGTGAGATTAACCAAGAGGCTTTGGGCTATTCTTTTAGTCCAGAGGACACAGCTAGTCAACTAGCTAGACTGTCTCAGGATTCTCATCATTTCCTACTTGGCTATGAGGATGAGGTCAGCCATGTCCTACTTGGATATGTCCATGCTGAAGTTTATGAATCTCTCTATTCCAAAGCAGGATTTAATATCTTAGGCTTAGCGGTTTCACCTCAAGCACAAGGACAAGGTATCGGTAAAACCTTACTGCAAGGGTTGGATCAAGAAGCAAAAAGACGGGGCTATGGGTTTATCCGCTTAAACTCTGCTGATCATCGTCTGGGAGCTCATGCATTTTATGAAAAAGTTGGTTATACTTGTGATAAAGTGCAGAAACGGTTTATTCGCATCTTTTAGTATATTTTCTTAAACTAAAGGACCAGTCACACTATAAAGGAGAAGACCTATGATTTTTGACAAAGACGATTTTAAAGCATACGATGCTGATCTCTGGAATGCTATTGCCAAAGAAGAAGAACGCCAACAAAACAATATTGAGTTGATTGCTTCGGAAAACGTTGTTTCCAAGGCTGTTATGGCAGCTCAAGGGTCTATCTTGACAAACAAATATGCCGAGGGTTACCCAGGACGTCGTTATTATGGTGGAACTGATGTAGTAGACGTGGTAGAAACTCTAGCTATTGAACGTGCAAAAGAAATTTTCGGTGCTAAATTCGCCAATGTCCAACCTCACTCAGGAAGCCAAGCCAACTGTGCAGCATATATGGCTTTGATTGAGCCTGGTGATACCGTTATGGGGATGGATTTGGCAGCAGGTGGACACTTGACCCACGGAGCTCCAGTTAGCTTCTCTGGTCAAACCTACAACTTTGTTTCTTACAGTGTTGATCCTGAAACGGAACTCTTGGACTTTGATGCTATCTTGAAACAAGCGCAAGAAGTAAAACCAAAACTAATTGTAGCGGGTGCTTCAGCCTATTCTCAAATTATCGACTTTTCAAAATTCCGTGAAATCGCAGATGCCGTTGGTGCTAAGCTCATGGTCGATATGGCTCATATCGCTGGTTTGGTTGCAGCTGGACTTCATCCAAGCCCAGTACCATACGCTCATATCACTACAACAACGACCCACAAAACCCTTCGTGGACCGCGTGGTGGCTTGATTTTGACTAATGACGAAGAACTTGCTAAGAAAATCAACTCAGCTATTTTCCCTGGTATTCAAGGTGGTCCTTTGGAGCATGTTGTCGCTGCTAAGGCGGTTTCCTTCAAAGAAGTTTTGGATCCAGCCTTCAAGGAATATGCTGCTAATGTCATCAAAAACAGCAAGGCTATGGTTGAAGTCTTCTTGCAAGACCCTGATTTCCGTATCATTTCTGGCGGTACTGAAAATCACCTCTTCCTTGTTGATGTGACTAAGGTTGTAGAAAACGGAAAAGTTGCTCAAAACTTGCTGGATGAAGTCAATATTACCCTAAATAAAAACTCAATTCCATACGAAACCTTGTCACCATTCAAGACAAGTGGAATTCGTATCGGATCTGCAGCCATCACTGCACGTGGATTTGGTGAGGAAGAAAGCCGTAAAGTGGCTGAACTCATCATTAAAACTCTTAAGAATGCAGAAAATGAAGCTGTCTTAGAAGAAGTGAGAAGTGAAGTCAAAGCGTTGACAGATGCCTTCCCACTATACGAGGACTAATACTTTTATGGACATTTATATTAAGAAAGCTATTATCCATCAGTTCAGCCCAGACGATACTGAGTTGTTCTTAGCGGATAAGTTTCTCAATATCACTCCAAAAATCGAGGAATACCTACGTAAAAAAATAGAACGCGTGTATTCAGATGAAGCTAAGACTGGGATTTTCGAAGAAGAAAATCCCTTCTTCAATCACATCACAGATGATTTGTTGGAGACATCAGTAACACTGGCTAATCTCTGGAAAGAGGAGTTTAGCATTTCTGAAAATCTCAAGACCAATGACTTGGTTTTTGTTCAGTTTTCTAAAGAAGGCGTTGAACATTTTGCTTTCTTGCGAATTGCCCTGCGCGAGACCTTGATCCACCTCGGTGGAGAAGTTGATAATCCAATCAAGCTGACTCAGAATAACCTGCCTGGATTTGGAACGGGGGCTGATGAGGCTTTGGTGGTCAATCTTCAAAGCCGCAAGTACCATCTCATCGAAAAACGCATCAAGTACAATGGGACTTTTTTGAACTACTTTTCAGAAAATCTCCTAGCTGTTGCACCTAAGATTTCGCCAAAAAAATCCATCAAGGAACTGGAAAAAACGGCCCAGAGAATTGCAGAGTCCTTTAACACAGATGATTTTCAATTTCAATCCAAGGTCAAATCAGCGATTTTCAACAATCTTGAAGAAAGCAATGAACTGTCACCTGAAAAATTGGCTAATGACCTTTTTGACAACAATCTGACAGCTCGTTTGAGCTTTATCGACCAAGTCAAGGAAGCCGTACCAGAACCAGTCCAGTTTGATGAAATTGATGCCAGTCGCCAATTAAAGAAATTTGAAAACCAAAAACTTTCCTTGTCAAATGGAATTGAACTCATCGTTCCCAATAACGTCTATCAAGATGCGCAGTCTGTTGAGTTTATCCAAAATGACAATGGAACCTATTCTATCTTAATCAAAAATATCGAGGATATTCAAAGTAAATAATGTTTAAATTTATAAGAAGAGTGCTTGTGCTAGCAGTCTTCCTTTTCGCAGGATACAAAGCTTATCATATCCATCAGGATGTTAAACAAGTCATGACCTACCAACCCATGGTGCGAGAAATCTTGAGCGAAAGAGATACTCCAGCCAATGAAGAGTTGGTGCTCGCCATGATTTATACGGAAACGAAGGGAAAAGAGCGGGATGTCATGCAGTCTAGTGAGTCTGCTAGTGGCGCTACCAATACCATCAAAGACGATGCCTCTAGTATTCGCCAAGGGGTTCAGACACTAACAGATAATCTCTATTTGGCACAGAGCAAAGGAGTAGATGTCTGGACCGCTGTTCAAGCCTATAATTTTGGACCTGCCTATATCGACTTTATCGCTCAGAATGGCAAGGAAAATACTCTGGCCCTAGCCAAGCGTTACTCCCGAGAAACGGTCGCTCCAATCCTTGGTAATACTACAGGGAAGACCTATACCTATATCAACCCTATTTCTATCTTTCACGGAGCCGAACTCTATGAAAATGGTGGAAATTATTACTATTCGCGACAGGTACGCTTTAACCTGTACATCATGAAATTCTTTAATTTCTTCTAAGCATCTGGTTTTTCCAGGTGTTTTTCGCTATAAGCTTTCTTTAAGATTGTTTTATTACCCTAGAAAGGTAAAGGAGGGAATATCCCATGAGAAAGAAACTCTTTCTAACAAGCGCTGCAGTTTTGTGGGCAGCAACAGCTATGACGAGTGTCCACGCAGCAACAGATGTTCAAAAAGTAATCGATGAAACCTATGTACAACCTGAATATGTGCTTGGTTCTTCACTAACTGAAGACCAGAAAAATAGAACTCTTAGCAAACTTGGCTATGACGCATCAAAAGACACCAAAGATATCAAAACAATGACACCTGATATCTATTCGAAAATTATGAATGTGGCTAATGATGCTAGTCTACAACTCTATTCATCGGCTAAGATTCAAAAGCTAGGTGACAAATCACCTCTAGAGGTCAAGATTGAAACGCCTGAAAATATCACAAAGGTGACGCAGGATATGTACCGTAATGCAGCAGTGACCCTGGGAGTTGAGCATGCCAAAATCACAGTTGCAGCTCCCATACCAGTTACAGGTGAGAGCGCCCTAGCTGGGATTTACTACTCATTAGAGGCCAATGGTGCTAAAGTACCGCAAGCCAATAAAGACCTAGCCCAAGAAGAACTAAAAGCCTTGTCCGATATCAATGCTGAAAACAAGGACAAGTCAGGCTACGATGCCAATAAGCTCAATGCGGCTATGACAGATATCAAAGCAGGAATCGCAAAGGCAAAAGAAGCCAAAGGAAATCTGACAGAAGAAGATGTCCGAAAAATCGTTGAAGACACTCTAAAAAACTACAAACTCGATCAGGTTATAACAGGAAACCAGGTCAATATCATCATCAATTTTGCGCTCAACCTCTCAAAGAGTGACATCTTGAAAAATGCTGATTTCACTAAAACCCTAAATGACCTCAAGGAAAGTATTGTTTCCCAAGCTGGAGATAGTTTTAAAAATATCAATCTCAACTTTGATGCCAATAAAGCGCTAGAAGACGGGGGCAACTTCTTTAGCTCCCTTTGGCAAGCGATTGTCAACTTCTTCAAGAGTTTTGGTGCTTAGGTCATTTCATGATATAATAGATGGTAACAGAAATGTTGCCGTCTTTTTTTGTCGGTCGATAGAAAGTGAAAAATATGTTAAAGAAAAATGATATTGTAGAAGTTGAAATTGTTGATTTGACTCATGAAGGTGCAGGGGTTGCTAAGATAGAAGGTTTGGTTTTCTTTGTAGAAAATGCTCTACCAACTGAGAAAATCCTCATGCGTGTCCTCAAAATCAATAAAAAGATTGGCTTTGGGAAAGTGGAAGAATACCTTATCCAGTCACCACACCGTAATCAAGATCTAGATCTGGCTTACCTGCGTTCAGGAATTGCGGATCTAGGTCACCTTGCCTATCCAGAGCAGCTCAAGTTTAAAACCAAGCAAGTCAAAGACAGTCTCTACAAGATTGCTGGTATTACAGAAGTAGAGGTCGCTGAAACGCTCGGCATGGAACATCCAGTCAAGTATCGAAATAAGGCACAGGTGCCCGTTCGTCGAGTGAATGGTATCTTGGAAACTGGCTTTTTCCGTAAGAATTCGCACGACCTCATGCCCCTTGAAGATTTCTTTATTCAGGATCCTGTCATTGACCAAGTCATAGTAGCCCTTCGAGATTTGCTTCGTCGTTTTGATTTGAATCCTTATGACGAAAAGGAACAGTCTGGCTTGATTCGAAATCTTGTGGTGCGACGTGGACACTATTCAGGACAAATCATGGTTATCTTAGTGACTACACGTCCTAAAATTTTCCGAGTGGAGCAGTTGATTGACCAAGTTATCAAGCAGTTCCCAGAGATTGTGTCTGTCATGCAAAATATCAACGACCGAAATACCAATGCGATTTTTGGTAAGGAGTGGAAGACTCTTTATGGTAAAGACTATATTACGGACCAGATGTTGGGAAATGACTTCCAAATCGCTGGCCCAGCCTTTTACCAGGTCAATACAGAAATGGCAGAAAAACTTTATCAAACAGCTATTGATTTTGCGGAGTTAAGAGAAGATGATGTGGTGATTGACGCTTATTCTGGGATTGGAACGATTGGCCTCTCTGTTGCGAAACATGTTAAAGAAGTCTATGGAGTTGAGGTCATCCCAGAAGCAGTTGAGAATAGCCAGAAGAATGCTGCATTAAACAAGATTACTAATGCCCACTATGTCTGTGACACAGCTGAAAATGCCATGAAGAATTGGCTCAAGGAAGGTATCCAACCAACCGTTATCTTGGTCGACCCACCACGCAAGGGATTGACCGAAAGCTTTATCAAGGCAAGTGCTCAAACAGGAGCAGACCGCATTGCCTATATCTCTTGCAATGTCGCAACCATGGCGCGTGACATCAAACTCTACCAAGAGTTTGGTTATGAACTGAAGAAAGTACAACCGGTGGATCTGTTTCCACAGACGCACCACGTCGAGTGTGTAAGCTTGTTAGAGAAACGTAGTTAATCCTCTAACTTTTTCATTTTAAGGCAAGAAGGCTTCAAAGCTCCACTGGAGCTTTGAACTCCCCGAACCTTTTGAGTTCCACAAACGCATCATGTTGAGGCGGTATCACTGTTGTACGAGCTGAGGCATCAGCGAAGTAGGAGTAGATGCTCCGCCCATGGGATAGGACTCGTAAAATGAGGAGGGAAACCGACGAAATGATACGGTAAGTCCGAACCGCTGAGTGCATGGCTCTGCTCTTCCGATCTGAGACAGTCGAAAAGTAGAAGGGGATGGTATTGGTATCAATCAATGAGTAACAAAGTAACAGCGTGATTCGAAACATTTGCTTGTAATTTCCGGAGGAACATCAATATGGATGGAATAACAAAAGATTCTATAAAAACGGCTAAACTAATAAAACAATTATGGCCCCAATTGACCGATAAAGAAGCTTTTGATGAAGTAAAAAAATATACGAATGGCAAAAATACTGCAATCTTTACTGAAGTTGAAGGTAACACAATTGTAGGTCTAGCATTATGTTCCCTCAGATTTGATTATGTTGAAGGTTGTAAATATAGTCCTGTTGGATTCTTAGAAGGGATTATTGTCGATGAGGAATATCGTTTAAAGGATATTGCTAAAAATCTCTGTACAAAATGTGAGGAATGGGCGAAAAATAAAGGATGTAAGGAATTTGCAAGTGACTGTACTTTAACGAATACGGATTCTATAAGATTTCATCTCAATATTGGATTTCAGGAGGCAAGTAGAATTATTCATTTTAAGAAAAAATTATAATTTAGAAACGTGAATAAACTTGTTAAACTTTATGTATCTTTAGAAAGTGTGTTAACTTGAAAGAACAAATTTTTTTGATGGGTGGGAATCCCCCAATAACGAAATATAGCATTGTTGATAAAATTGTATTATCAAGCAAGATTGAAAGAATTGTTATTTTTACGGTTTTTCGAGATAATTGGCAACCCTATATGAAAAAGTACACAGAAGTTTTCCAAAGTCAATTTCCTAATCTAAACACTGATTACTTACTTTTGGACACTGAGCAGATTGATTTTGATAGCTATTTAGATGCTGATCTAATTATCATTGGTGGAGGAAATACGGAAAAATATATAGCTACTTATGTCAATCAGGAGTTCAAAAATTATATCGATCATATGCTTAATAAAGGGGCAAAAGTTATAGGGTTTTCTGCAGGAGCCCTATTATTAGGAGAAAAAGTATATGTCTCACCTAATGATAATTCAGATCATCAGATAAAGATAAAAAATGGATTAGGACTCTTTAGTCAGTTTTTAATTAGTGTCCATTATGATTCCTGGAATGATAAAGCTAATAAGGATAGAGCAGAAGAACTTGTCAGTGTTCCCATAATTCCACTAAATGATCATTCCTGTCTTGTATTGGATAGACTTGGAAACATTATTGAGAAAATTGACTAGTTTTAATCATGCGAATCTGAATCTACGAAACTAAAGTATTGACGAAATGAATAGTGAAAAGCCTTGATTGTAAGGCTTTTTTGTGTTTTTATGATAGAATATAGGTAGTTATAATCGATAGCAACTAAGAAGCAGTAAAAATATTATTCATAAAATAATCAAGATTAGGAAGAAAAAAATGACAGAAATTGATAAAAGGAATTTAAAAAATTATCTTTGTTTTACATTTGGAATTACTTATATAGCTTGGGGGCTTCTTGCCATATTTACACAATCTTATATTTTGGGATTAGAGACATTTATAGGAAGAATATTACATATAGTTGGTGCACTTGGACCAGCTATTGCAAGTGGCTTTTATTTAAAAAGTAATAATATAAAATTTAAACATTTTTTATTTAATAAGTTAGAAAATAGCAGTATTTATTTCATTTATCATATGTTAGCAATTTTGATACTATTTTCTGTATCTTCCTTAGAATTAAACGGAGTATCAATTTATCTGATGCCATTATTCTTTATACAACTAATTTTTTTTGGTGGTGGACATGAAGAATTAGGATGGAGAGGAATATTACAACCATTACTTGATAAAAAATATACTTATTGGCAATCTAATTTGATTGTAGGATCAATTTGGGGAATATGGCATCTGCCTTTATGGTTTATAGTTGGAGAAAGTCATCAAGGATTTCCTTTTATTTTATTTTTTATATATACATTATTTTTAAGTTTTGTTTTAGGGCTTCTTTACCGTCAAACGAAATCTGTGGGATACTGTGTATTATTTCATGCATTCGCAAATTTGTTAAATCTCTATTTTGTGTTAAAAATTAATCTTATTTTTATTATCATTTTTATTGGTTATTTGATTTATACTATATTGGCGAGTAATAGAATTAGTAAGGAAACAACATTTTAAAATTTAGATCAGGATATCCATTATTGAAAGTAACGTGTGATCATTCTAGATAATCAATGTTAGAGACTTTTCTATTTGATGAGACATCACTGCTTGTACGAGCTGATTAAACATGGGTGTAGCTAGTGAAAGTTCTACAGTAAGGAGTTTAAACATGAAATTCCATGAATTTGGTGATAAGAATTTGCCTCCTATTTTACTGATACATGGTGGTGGAAGTTCTTGGTGGAATTATCTTCGTCAAGCACGAATCTTGTCAGAAGAATACCGTGTTATTCTACCCACTTTGAATGGCCACGGCGAGGAATATCAAGTTGATTATGTTTCTACTGAAGATTCTGCTTTGGAGATTCTGGACTATATCAAAGCAAACTGTGGTGGGAAATTGTTTGCAATCGGTGGTGTTTCGCTTGGTGGTCAAATTGCTATGGAGCTTTTGTCTTTAGACAGTGAAATTGCTGAGAAGGCCATCATAGATGGAAGCCTCTGCATTCCTCAACTAAGGTTAGCTAAAATCAGCATCTTTCTAGTGTCTCTATTTGGTAAACTGATGTTCAATAAATTCTCTTGCAAACTTCAGTTAAGCATGATGAACAAATTCTATCCTAAACTGGCTTATCCAGAGGAAATAAAAACTTATTATTTGGAGGATTTGCCAAGGACGCCTATCAAAACATTGGTGACCATTTACAAAAACTATATGGGATGTTACAAGCTGAAAGATATGATTTCTGCTAGCAAGGCTCAGGTTCTGTATATTTATGGTGAAAAAGAATTGAACTGTGTGAAAGAATCAGCGAAATTATTTCATCAGCTACATTCAAATACAATTTTGTATGAAGCAAAGGGCTATAATCACGGCTATTTATCAGCTTACCTGCCTTATGAGTGGATTGATTTGGTGGTGCCATTTTTAAAGAGTGACTCATTAGAAATGTGTAACGAATCTGATATGCCATAAGGAGGAAACGGATGCTAGGAGCAATTATTGGAGACATTGTAGGTTCTGTTTACGAATGGAACAATATCAAAACGAAGGATTTTCCTTTATTTTGTGAGGATTGTTTTTTCACGGATGATACGGTAAGTTCGAACCGCTGAGTGTGTGAGTTTGTTAGTGAAACGTAGTTAATCCTCAAAATAAAGAAACTAAAACTCCATTATTTTGAGATGAAAACCTAAACTGTTTTTAAGGAGGTGAAATATTGATAGAAAGCAGACCTATGTTTGAAAAAATCTCATCCTTTGATGAATTTAATAAATATTACTGGTATCGTGATGAACTTTCACAGATATGCAGGTCATTAGGACTTGAATATAGAGGTACAAAACAGGAACTCAATGATATTATTGAGCAGTACTTCAAGGGGAATTTGATTAAAAAGTCATCAGTAAAAAAAAATAAGAAACGAGTAGAAGTCGTTACCTTAGATTCGCCCTTACTTGAATGTGGATTCTCCTTTAATGCACACTTTAGAGAATATTTCTCAACTTTAACAGGTGTTTCGCCCTTTAAATTTACTGCTGATATGGCTACAGCTTGGAGAAAAGTAAAAAAAGAAAATGATTTGAATTTCACAATCCAAGATATGCTAAAAGTTTATTATGGAGATTCAGATTATGCCAAGTATGACCATTCGGTTTGTCAATGGAATCAATTTTTAAAGGATTTCTGTGCAGACGAAAATAGTGGCAACTACTCGAATAAACTAAAAGTAGCTTCCATTCTTTGGAAAGAAGTTAGAAATTCAAGTAATGCAAAAATTTATTCAAAGAATCTTTTAACTAAATATGCAGATAAAATAAAAGAGTATGACAAATAGAAATGTCTGTCTAAACCAATAGTTTATAAGGAGAAATGCCATGCTAGGAGCTATTATTGGAGATATTGTAGGTTCGGTTTACGAATAGAACAACATCAAAACGGAGGGTTTTCCTTTATTTTGTGAGGATTGTTTTTTCACGTATGATACGGTAAATCCGAACCGCTGAGTGTGTGAGTTTGTTAGTGAAACGTTGCTAATCCTCTCACCTTTTCATTTTAAGGCAAGAAGGCTTCCTGCTTTTTTAATACTGCGGACGAAAAATATGGCAAAACCTTATTTTATACAGTAAATTTTCTAACGTTAGAAAAATAGATTTGATGCATTTAGATAAACAAATTATAAATAGGAGAATCAAATGTTTAGTTTTTTTAAAAAGAAAGGTCCTAAAAACCTCGAAATCAATTTTCATGACAATTCAATGGTATTGAACGGAACCAGCTTGTCTTTTCCATTATCTTTGAAAGATATTGAGGCTGTATTAGGAAAGCCTGATCAGGTTGTAAAAAAAGAAAATAAATACATAAAGTACATTTACGACAATGCTGGTATTATATTTGAACATTCGTTTTCTGTCAAGAATCATTTAAAGAAATGCAGGGTCTATCTTGATGATGAGCATCTACTTTCTACTATCAGTTTCTATTTTGGTGATGTTGTAAAACCTATGTTTGGAGAAGAAGAATTACCCAAGATGCCTTGTCAAGCCGTAGTATCCACTGATGGGAAGCCTCCCTATTTTCTTTATGATAGACACAGAACTGGGGATTTCAATTTTATTTTATGGACCCCTCGTGGAACCAATTTTAATGGAAGACCTGATGTAATGAGATATCCACTCACCATTTCCTACTATCCAGAAATCAAGCATGAACGTCAAAAATCAAATCCAAAAGTTGTTCAAGAAAAATATCTTCATTTTGATAATCTGAATTTTAAACTAGCTATTATCCAAGTATTGATGTATGATTTAGAGGTTTTAAAGCCAGCTTTTGATATTTTTGATTTTTCAGAGGAATTTAGCGAGTTGGATATTGATACAGAAAGTACAGAACTTGTCGAGCCTGCATTAGAATACTTTAAAAATTTTCAGATTTCACAGAAGTATGCAAGTCTTGTAAAAGAGATTGATATGGATGGCGGTAATGAAATTTTTATGAATCTGATTCCTCAGTGGGATGGTGAGGATAGTACTTTTGATTTGAATGAGGTTAGTTTGGCTGAATTAAAGCAGTTCCCAAATTTAAAACAGGCGACAATCATGTCAAGTAATTTTGAACAAGTTAAGGAAACTTTTGCTACAGCTGGAGTTGCCGTAGAACTAGTGTAAGTTAAACTAAACATTTATAAATTTTTGAAAAAATCTTACTTTTATGACTCGAAAAAAGGATTAAATAAAATATGAAAAAGTTTAAATGGTGTTTATGTTTAACTGGATTTCTTGTTATTCTTTTGACAGCATCTTCACTGAATGCTTGTAGTTTGGGTGGTGAAACTATTCCCCAAAATAGAACAAAGGAACAGTACGAGTTTGAAAAAACGTTTGATCCCATGTTTAAATTTTTGGAACAAGAGCAGAAAGATTTTAATGGCCTAGAAACTTATAAAAGCAGCGTCTATATAAAAAATGGTGACGAAGTCAAAAGATATGAAATTGACCTAGATATTACCAAAGAAGATGGTAAGGGTGACTATAGAATACAAATCGGAGAAAACAAAAAAACGGTTCCCGTTAGTTATTCTAATGGCAAGTTGCATTACGATTCGGAGATAGACCCTTTATTTGACGAAGAGATTCTTAACTTAGTTGTCAAAAGAGATGTTTTTGACTCCTTGAATGTAAAAAGAACGTTAAGAACCGGAACAACAGAGCTTAGTGAAATTGTCTACCAGCCAGAAAATAACTCTGACCTCTTTCAGAAACTGAAAAGCAAATATGATCTACCAGAGGAAACAACGTGCCAAATTAGAATAGATCACTCAGATAAAACAAATTATGGGATTACAATACAGTTAACTTCGAAAGAGATGTCAGTCAAAATTGGTTTAACTATTATTAAAAAACGGGGCTAACGATTTAGTAATGTTATTGAAAAGAGTTTTTTAACTCTGAGAAGGATTTAAAGGTGACTATGAAGGTAAAATTTAAAGAAACGAATAAAATATTTTTCAAAATAGTAGAAGTAGGGGGAGAAAAGTATATTCTAGATTTGACGACTGTTAGACCAAAATCCTATTTCTGGGGTTCTCTTCCCGATGAAATTACTGCAAAAATGCAAAAGTTAGATAAAAGAGATACTCGTTTTGAAAGTGTGGCTCCAACTATGAGTAAATCAATTGGGGTTGCAATTGGTACAGCAATAGGGGGATCTGGCTATCGGCTTGTGACAAATTTTTTTAGAAACAATGGGATTAGTCACAACCTTCCTTTAAAGATAAGTTTATATGGCCTGTTCATCTTCCTAGCTTATCTTTTTTTCTGGTTCATTGCTATAAGAGCTCGTCATAATGTCCAAAAAAGACTTGAAAATAAAGTTTCAAACTATCAAATAACCTTTAAACCAGTTGGAAATAAACGTCAATTAAAACATTACAAACTTCTTCCTTTTATCCTTGTTCCGACTCTTGGATGTTTTGTATTTTATCTATATACTGTTAATGGAACAGAGGGAGCCCTACTTGTTATTAATAGTATTCTATTATTGGGGTTTTTTACAGTGATTTTAGGCATGTCACCGCTCCGTGAAAGTGTCGAAAAGCAAGAGATTATTTTTGATAGAATAGAGAAGTTATAAATTAAGATGAAAGCTGTTTAAGATCCTATTTTGCAGGTCACATTGGGTTATTTTATAAGAAAAATTAGGGAACTGAATAGAGAGCATTTTGTTGGTCAATGACTCATTTAAGGTCAAGAACTGCTCACGTAATGATATTTTATAATTTAGAAAGGGAGTAAAAATGAATTATCTAGAGATACGCAAGAAATATGGATTTTATAGAAAAGTCGTGATTTTTTTGGCTGTTCTTCTCATTCTTTTTGTAGCTTGGATGGTGAAAGATAGGACTATTCAAACCCTTTGTATTCTACTCACAAATGCACTCTTATTTCTTTTCATTGCACTAATCAGAAGAGGGTATGTAAAGAGTGGTACTAAGTTACTGCATATGGATTTAGATTTAGCATCTTGGAAGCAATACATTGAATTGAAGAAAGATGCAAAAAGAGCTATTATAAAAATGGATGTGACACTAACATCTGTTGGGTATTCCTATATGATTGGTGATTTCGATGCTGCCATTAAGGAGGCTTCTGAAGCAATGACTGATCAAAAACTGAAGCCGAAATATAGGGATTTTTTAGAAAGTTATCTTATTCGCTCGACAGTTCTTGCAAATCCAAACCTGACTAGGGACCAGCTTAATCTTTTGCTAAACAAAATGTCCATATCAGATCCAACTCTGGCTGAGAGAACAAAAAACGTGAGTCTTGCTCTATACGATTTAACAATTGCTCATCAATCCAATGATTACTTTGAAGACTTGGAAAACGAGTTTAAATATCAACAATTGGAAATCATTTACTATCAAGCCTTGAACTCTAAATTAAAAGGAGATATGACTAGGGCGAATGAGTTGTTTAAGAAACTCGCTCAAGAAGATGAACAGCTCTATATCGTCCAGAAGTCTAAAGAATTTTTAAAAAATGAATGTGTTATTTGATACATTAACGTCTCTATTCTAGTTAGTGGATTCGATTTTTCAAGCATTTGGATGGCGTTTACATAACTCAAGTGATATAATTAGTTACTAGAATTTTTGTAACTATTAAAGGAGTATTATCAATGAAAAAAGCAATGTTAATTATCAACCCTACCTCTGGTGGGGAAAAGGCTTTGGATTATAAGGACAAGCTGGAGAATAAGGCAAAAGATTATTTTGAGCACGTGGAAACCAAAATTACTGAAAAAGCCTTAGATGCAACACACTTTGCTGAAGAAGCATCTCGTGAGCAGTATGATGCAGTGGTGTGTTTTGGTGGAGATGGGACTGTCAATGAAGTTATTTCAGGTATTGCTGAGAGAGAATACGTTCCTAAGTTGGGTATTATCCCAGGCGGTACGGGTAACCTCATTACAAAACTTTTGGAAATCAATCAAGACATCGATGGCGCGATTGATGAACTCGATTTTAACTTAACCAATAAGATTGATATCGGTAAAGCGAATGACAACTATTTTGGTTATATTTTTAGTATCGGTTCTCTGCCTGAGGCGATTCACAATGTGGAGATCGAGGACAAGACAAAATTCGGTATTTTAGCCTATGCTGTAAATACTATGAAGTCTGTGATGACGGATCAGGTCTTTAACATTAAGGTTGAGACAGAAAACGGAAATTATGTTGGTGAAGCTAGCCATGTTTTGGTTCTCTTGACAAATTACTTCGCTGACAAGAAAATCTTTGAAGAAGACAAAGATGGCTATGCCAATATTTTGATTCTAAAAGATGCTTCTATATTCTCTAAATTATCCGTTATTCCTGATTTACTAAAAGGAGATGTTGTCGGAAATGATAATATTGAGTATATCAGAGCACGTAATATTAAAATCTCTTCAGATAGTGAATTGGAGTCAGATGTTGACGGCGATAAATCGGATAACCTACCTGTAGAAATCAAAGTCCTAGCTCAACGAGTAGAAGTATTTTCAAAACCGAAAGAGTAGAAGGTAAAAATTAGTTTATTGTTCACAACGAAATTAAGTTCTATATCAACGATTGGAGGAGGAATGAATTCTCTATTTGATGAATTTCGAACAATTTGTTCTCATTTAAACCAAGTCGGAATCACTCCGACGCTCATGGGGTCATTGGGGTTTGAATACCGTTCAAATGAAGAATGGGAGCCGTCTGACATCGACATTCATGTGCCTGGAGACCCTAGAGGTTGGGAAGCACCTGATCATCTCAGAATTTATGAGTGGGATAAGATAATGAAAGTGATGAAATACTTAGGCTATGCCTTAATAGATATTCATGAGCATGAATTTCAAAAAGATGGTCTGAGTGTTGAATTTGGGAGTATCGATTCTTTACCTGATTTTGCTGGAGTATCTGAGTCAGATATAGAGTTGATTCATCTCGAGGACATAACGTTTCGTGTTCCAAGTTTGGAACAGTATTTAAGCATTTACAAAGCTTCTTCCCAAGATTCCTATCGAAATGAACACAATAACAATAAGGATTTTAAAAAGATAGAGTGGCTGGAAAGGCATTTGTAAATCATCAATCAGAAAGTAGTAGGTATTAAGACTTACTGCTTTTTTATATTCTCGAAAACAATCCACTCAAAACTACGAACAAGTCTTGAAAATAAAATTTTAAAGTAGTATACTAGAATAACAAAGATGAAAACGTTTGCGTTGCAGATGAATGAAAGTAAATCAGGAGACAGATACAGTGGAATTAACAGCCATTTACCACAGACCGGAGTCGGAGTATGCTTATCTCTATAAGGATAAGATAATGCACATTCGTATCCGGACTAAGAAAGATGATATTGAAAGCATCCATTTGCATTATGGAGATACTTTTATCTTTTTAGAGGATCATTATGAAGCAAGCAAGGCGATGGTCAAAGTAACTTCTGATGCCTTATTTGATTACTGGCAAGCGGAAGTTTCAGTTGGCTATGCGCGACTCCAGTATCTCTTTGAACTCAAGGATAAGCAAGGTCAGAGTATTTTGTATGGCGATAAGGGATGTGTTGAAAACACGCTAGAAAAGCTTCATTATGAAGGAAATGGCTTTAAAATTCCGTATATCCATGAGATTGATGCTTGCCATGTTCCTGACTGGGTAGCAAAGACGGTATGGTACCAGATTTTCCCAGAACGTTTTGCTAATGGGAACCCTGAGATTTCTCCCAAAGGGGCCCTAGCTTGGAATTCCTCTATCAAACCAAAAACGAGTGATTTCTTTGGTGGTGATTTACAAGGCATTATTGATCATCTAGATTACTTGCAAGACTTAGGGGTCACAGGACTTTATCTCTGTCCGATTTTTGAATCCCCAAGCAATCACAAGTATAATACGACGGATTATTTCGAAATTGACCATCATTTTGGAGATAAGAAAACTTTTCGTAAACTGGTGGAGGGGGCCCATCAGAGAGGGATGAAAATCATGCTGGACGCTGTTTTCAATCATATCGGGGATCAGTCTCCGCAGTGGCAGGATGTTCTCAAGCATGGTGAAGATTCCGTTTACAAAGATTGGTTCCATGTTCAAGAATTTCCAGTGACCAAGGATAAGCTGGGTGATCCAAGAAAGCTCCCTTACCATACCTTTGCCTTTGCCAGCTATATGCCCAAGCTCAATACGGCCAATCCTCAAGTGAGGGACTATTTGTTGAGCGTTGCGACCTACTGGATTGAAGAGTTTGATATTGATGCTTGGCGACTGGATGTGGCAAATGAAGTAGACCATCAATTTTGGCGAGATTTCCATAAGGCTGTCTTGGCTAAAAAGCCTGACCTTTATATTCTTGGAGAAGTCTGGCATACTTCACAGCCCTGGCTGAATGGCGATGAATTTCACGCAGTTATGAATTATCCTCTCTCTGACAGTATCAAGGATTATTTCTTGCGAGGGACTAAGAAGACACCTCAATTTATCGATGAAATCAATAGCCAATCTATGTACTATAGACAACAGATTTCGGAAGTGATGTTCAATCTTTTGGATTCGCATGATACGGAGCGCATTTTGACTACTGCCAAGGAAGATGTTCAACTCGTTAAGTCCGCCCTTGCTTGCCTCTTTCTACAAAGGGGGACACCGTGTTTCTACTATGGAACTGAGTTGGAGTTAGGTGGAGGGCCAGACCCAGATTGTCGTCGTGTCATGCCTTGGGACCGTGTTTCCGACAGCAATGAGATGTTGAATTTTATGAAGAAGTTGATTCAGCTTCGTAAGAGTGTCTCAGATATAATCCAGAACGGGACCTATAGACTGAAAGAAATCAAGCCAGATGTGGTATCTCTGGCATGGGATTATGATGGACAAAAAATCCAAGCTATTTTTAACCAATCAAGTGAAAACTATCTTGTAAATCGTGATACTATAGCGCTGGCCAGTCATTGCCAAGAATTGGACCAGCAACTGGTGATTTTGCCTAAAGGTTTCGTCATTCAATAAAAAATAAGATTAAAAAGACTGTAATGAATGGGTGATTCGTGCAGTCTTTTTTTTACTTATGTAGTATAATATAGCTAAGTCAACGATTACTAGCTGCATGATTAGCAAATGGTGTTTAAAATGAAAAAGAGACTTTTAGTCTAGAAGGAGAATTGCATGAAACGAACGAGAAAAGTAGTAGCCTTGGGATTGTGTTTGCCCTTATTTCTTGGATTGGCTGCTTGTCAGCAAAATAATACGAGCACAGACTCTACAAATCAGACACAGACCAGCTCAGATAAAGTTCCTTGGACGGCTTCATATACCAATCTAAACAGCCAGGTAAGTTCCGAAGAGGTCAAATCTCTCTTATCAGCTCACTTGGACCCAAATAGTGTTGAGGCATTTTTCAATCTTGTCACAGACTACAATGCGACTGTCGGCTCCACTGGTTTAAGTGGTGATTTTGCTTCCTTTACAAAGACAGAATACGACGTAGAGAAAATCAGCAATCTCTGGAATCAAAAAAAGGGTGACTTTGTTGGGACCAACTGCCGTATCAATAGCTATGCGCTATTAAAAAATTCAGTCACAATCCCAAAACTTGAAAAGAATGATCAGCTTCTTTTCGTGGATAACGATGCTATCGATAAGGGAAAGGTGTTTGATGCAAAAGATAAGGAAGAGTTTGATATTCTATTTTCTAGGGTGGAGACGGAAGCAACGACGGATGTAAAAGTTCACGCGCAGAAGATGGAAACATTCTTCTCCCAGTTTCAATTCAATGATAAAGCTCGGATGATGTCTGTTGTGTTACATGATAATTTGGATGGAGAGTTTCTTTTTGTCGGGCATGTTGGTATTTTAGTGCCAGCTGATGATGGTTTCTTATTTGTAGAGAAACTGACTTTTGAAGAGCCTTATCAAGCTATTAAGTTCGCGAGCAAGGAAGATTGTTACAAGTATCTATCCACCAAATATGCTGATTACACAGGTGACGGTCTAGCTAAACCTTTCATCATGGACAATGAAAAGTGGGTTGAAGGATATTAAGCTAGGCAGGGGAGAAGTAATATGGAAACAGTAATAGCACTTTTAGTTGTCATTCTTATCGGATTTTGGGCTGTAAACATTCTCAAGCCTCGTAAGACAAGTAAAAAGGAAAGATTTATTGGCTATATGCAACGCTACGATATAGATGGGGAGGGCTATCAGTCAGAAGTCTGGGAAGTGACGGAAGATGAGGATTGGAAATAAGGTGGAGAGACCAAAAAGTATTATGCCTTTTCAAGAAAGGTAACTAGTAAAATCAGTGCTATCCTAAGAAACGAATAGGAGGAAACATTATGGGAATGATTGCTAATTATCGATATCTATCTGACAATGAATTAAGCCAAATAGTGCCAGATTCTCGTCAGGAAGAAGAATTGTTTGACTTAGTAGAGGATTCTACTAAGGAAAATGAGACGTTGATAGATATTGACAAAATGTGGGACGCCTTACTCTTTGTTATGACAGGCTTTAGTAGTTCAGAATTTATGGATGACGATCCTTTGAGAGAAGCTGTATTGGGAGTGACCCCTTTAGAAAATGTGTCAGAATATATAGCCTATACTGAAAAGTCAAAGATAGCTGAGATTGTTCAAGCTTTAGAGAATTTTGACATGGATAGGGCTATGGCAGACTTTAGCATGGAAGCATGCAAGAAGGCAGAGTTATACCCTGACATTTGGGATTATCTTGAAGAAGAGGAAGAAATCAAGGATGATATTCGAATCAGCTTTGTAAAAATGAAAGACTTTTACAAGAAAATCTTAGATCTCAAGGGTAATGTCTTAGTGATTATTTGTTAAGTATTTTTACTATCCATTTAGTCTGTTGAAATACCTAGAAATTGATTATAGAACTTGTGACCTTAATAAATTTTAATTTTTTAGCATGGAGGTTTTAAGAGATGGGAAAAATTGAATGGGACAAGGTAAAGACTCGCTTAGACGCTTTGCTCGTCATTGATGAGTATCAGACAGATCCAGACAAGAACTGGCTTCGATTGATCAGTAAGAGTGAGGAGAGCTATGGGGTTCGTTACCTCATCGACAACGGTTCTGGTGATTCTCTAGATGTGATCTTTACTGATAAAATCATCCTTATAAAGGGCTTTGATCATGAAAGCAGTTTGAGTCAATTTGCTGCGGATGAGTGGAATCAAGACATCATAGACGGATTTTATAAAGGACTGGATGTAAAGTATCAAAACCTATATTCAGAAGAGCAAAAAGATGAAACAACTTTCTTTATCTGGTATGACGGTCAAGAGCATCAAAATACCTACCAAGAGCAGGACGGTGGCGAATGGTTGTTATCCTATTTCTTTGACAGTTTTGAGAAATTTCATGAGTTTGTGACGGATTACTATTCAATTACTGTAGATGAGGATTTACTTAGAAAACTTTACAATCAAGGACAGCTTTCAGAAGTAGAATTGGAGCAGTTGATTCCTACTTTCTGGACTGACTGAGGCTTTTATGAAGCGATAGAGAAAAAGTAAATCATAGCGATTTTAAGCTTATTAAGATGAAAATCAGCTTAGCAAGACCACTAGTCTAAAGGAAGTGAGTTCGGAGGACAAAGAGAAAATTTGTCCTATGCTAACTTGTCCCACTAAATGTAATGGTTGTAGTTCATTTTTCTTATACCTATAACATTTTAAAACGATTTCTTTTTATCGTTAAATACCTTTTTGCGAACAAAAAATGATACTCTTAAAAAAACTTTCACAAAATACTTTACAAGCTCTTGTAAACATGATATAGTTATAAGGCTTAGAAAATGAGATGATGTTTTCTAGCAAATATAAACCCGAGTAAAAAATGCCTACGGACAGGCAGGGTTGAATGCCGAAGCGTGGTTGAAAAGCCACATTATTGATAGGGTTAAAAGCCTACTTTTATAAGTTGATGTTAGGATATTTGTCCTAATTCATAAATTTTTAGTGTGGTGAAAGCACACGTCATCTTGTGAAACGATCAATAAAGTACGTAATATTTGCTACTAGAGAGTTAGGAAACATCAGGAACAGACATACTCAACAGAAACCAAAATACACACGTCAGAAGATTGCAGAGCAGGTGAAAACCTGCTCTTTTTTCATAAGTCAACCTTTAGTCGCCTTTATCTTTTTGAGGTGCTAAAAATACGGTAAAGGAGTATGTCTTGAAGAAGTTAGATCAAAACCAAGCCCCAATTTACGAGGCCTTGGTCAAGCTACGCAAGAAAAGGATTGTCCCCTTTGATGTGCCAGGTCACAAGCGTGGACGAGGAAATCCAGAACTTGTCGAACTATTAGGAGAAAAATGTGTTGGCATTGATGTCAATTCTATGAAACCCTTAGATAATCTAGGTCATCCCATTTCGATTATTCGGGATGCTGAGGAATTGGCAGCGGATGCTTTTGGTGCAGCCCATGCCTTTCTCATGATTGGGGGAACAACCTCATCAGTTCAAACCATGATTCTTTCCACCTGCAAGGCAGGAGATAAGATTATTCTACCGAGAAATGTCCATAAATCTGCCATCAATGCGCTGGTTCTATGTGGTGCCATTCCAATCTATATCGAGATGAGTGTAGATCCTAAAATCGGCATCGCTTTAGGTCTTGAAAATGACCGTGTTGCGCAGGCAATTAAGGAGCATCCAGATGCCAAGGCCATTTTGATTAACAATCCTACTTACTATGGAATTTGTTCAGACCTCAAGGGTTTAACGCAAATGGCTCATGAAGCTGGCATGATGGTTTTAGTAGATGAAGCCCACGGAGCGCATTTGCATTTCACAGATAAACTTCCAATTTCTGCTATGGATGCGGGTGCTGATATGGCGGCGGTCTCTATGCATAAGTCTGGTGGGAGTTTGACTCAGAGCTCCATTTTACTTATCGGGGAGCAGATGAACCCTGAGTACGTTCGTCAGATCATCAACCTGACCCAGTCTACATCTGCCTCTTACTTGTTGATGGCTAGTTTGGATATTTCTCGACGGAACTTAGCTCTTCGTGGTAAAGAGTCTTTTGAGAAAGTCATTGAGCTATCCGAATACGCTCGTCGTGAAATCAATGCTATCGGTGGTTACTATGCCTACTCAAAAGAGCTCATAGACGGTGTGTCGGTCTGTGATTTTGACGTGACCAAGCTGTCCGTTTACACTCAGGGAATTGGGCTAACAGGGATAGAGGTTTATGATCTCTTGCGAGATGAATACGATATTCAGATTGAATTTGGTGATATTGGGAATATCTTAGCTTATATTTCGATTGGTGACCGCATCCAAGACATCGAACGTTTGGTCGGTGCTTTGGCGGATATCAAGAGACTCTACTCAAGAGATGGAAAAGATTTGATTGCTGGAGAATATATCCAGCCCGAGTTAGTGCTGTCTCCTCAGGAAGCCTTTTATTCAGAGAGAAGAAGTTTCACCTTGGATGAATCTGTTGGACATGTCTGTGGGGAATTTGTCATGTGCTATCCTCCAGGCATCCCAATCCTAGCACCAGGTGAACGGATTACACGAGAGATTGTGGATTATATACTATTTGCCAAAGAACGTGGTTGCTCCCTCCAAGGAACGGAAGATCCAGAAGTCAATCACATCAACGTCATTAAGAGAAAGGAGAACTAGATGGATTTATGGTTTTCTGAAGTTCATACTCCAGATGTGAAACTGTCCCTGAGAACAGCTAAGCAACTCTACGCTGGAAAAAGTGAGTGGCAGGATATCGAAGTCTTAGATACGCCAGCTTTTGGGAAAATATTAATCTTAAATGGGCATGTCTTATTCTCAGATGCAGATGACTTTGTCTACAATGAAATGACGGTCCATGTTCCCATGGCTGTGCATCCCAATCCAAAGAAAGTATTGGTTATTGGGGGTGGTGATGGTGGTGTTGCCCAAGTATTGACGCTCTATCCTGAACTAGAGCAAATCGATATTGTAGAACCAGATGAGATGCTGGTTGAGGTTTGCCGAGAATATTTTCCAGACTTTGCTGCAGGACTTGATGACCCTCGCGTCACCATTTACTACCAAAATGGACTGAGATTTTTGAGAAACTGTGAAGATGATTACGATATCATTATCAACGATGCGACAGATCCATTTGGGCATACGGAAGGGCTCTTTACCAAGGAATTTTACGGCAATAGTTATCGCGCTCTTAAAGAAGACGGTATCATGATTTACCAGCATGGGAGTCCCTTCTTTGACGAGGATGAGTCAGCTTGCCGAAGTATGCACCGTAAGGTCAATCAAGCCTTTCCAATCAGTCGGGTTTATCAGGCGCACATCCCAACCAGTCCAGCTGGCTATTGGCTATTTGGATTTGCATCGAAAAAATACCACCCTGTCAAAGATTTTGACAAGGAAGGCTGGAGAAAACGCCAGCTTTTCACAGAATACTACACTGCAAACTTACATGTGGGGGCCTTTATGTTGCCCAAATATGTAGAAGACATTTTAGAAGAAGAGGAAGGAAAAAAATGAGTCGTTTATTAGTTATTGGATGTGGGGGCGTTGCCCAAGTTGCTATTTCAAAGATTTGCCAAGATAGCGAAACCTTTAAAGAAATTATGATTGCTAGCCGTACCAAGTCAAAATGTGATGACTTGAAAGCTAAACTAGAAGGCAAAACAAGTACTAAGATTGAGACAGCTGCTCTTGATGCAGACAAGGTAGAAGAAGTGGTTGCCTTGATTGAAAGCTACAAGCCAGAAGCCGTTTTGAACGTAGCTTTACCATACCAAGACTTGACCATTATGGATGCTTGTTTAGCGACTGGAGTTCACTATATCGACACAGCTAACTACGAGGCAGAGGATACAGAAGATCCTGAGTGGCGTGCCATCTACGAAAAACGCTGCAAGGAACTTGGTTTTACAGCCTACTTTGACTACTCATGGCAGTGGGCTTATCAGGAAAAATTCAAAGAAGCAGGCTTGACTGCTCTGCTTGGATCTGGCTTTGACCCAGGTGTAACCAGCGTTTTTTCAGCTTACGCCCTTAAACATTATTTTGATGAAATCCACTATATCGATATTTTAGACTGTAATGGTGGTGACCACGGTTATCCATTTGCAACAAACTTTAACCCAGAAATCAATCTCCGCGAGGTTTCTGCGCCAGGTTCTTACTGGGAAGATGGAAAATGGGTCGAAGTTGAAGCTATGTCTATCAAGCGTGAGTATGATTTCCCTCAAGTTGGACAAAAAGACATGTATCTTCTTCACCATGAAGAAATCGAATCATTGGCCAAAAACATTCCTGGAGTCAAACGTATTCGTTTCTTTATGACTTTTGGTCAATCTTATCTAACGCATATGAAATGCTTGGAAAACGTTGGTCTCCTTCGTACGGATGCTATTAACTTTAATGGACAAGACATTGTGCCGATTCAATTCTTAAAAGCCTTGCTTCCTGATCCTGCCAGCCTTGGCCCACGCACTGTTGGAAAAACCAATATCGGCTGTATCTTTACAGGTGTCAAAGACGGTGTTGAAAAGACCATCTATATCTACAATGTTTGCGACCATCAGGAATGTTACGCAGAAGTTGGTTCACAAGCCATTTCTTACACGACTGGTGTTCCAGCCATGATTGGGACAAAATTAGTGATGGATGGCTCTTGGAAACAACCTGGAGTCTATAACCTTGAAGAATTGGATCCAGATCCATTCATGGAAGCTTTGAATGAGTATGGTTTGCCTTGGGTTGTGGTTGAAAATCCGCAAATGGTGGACTAATGAAGTTAGAACAAGTACCAACGCCAGCTTACGTCATTGACTTGGCCAAGTTAGAAGCCAATTGCCGTAGTTTACAACAAGTTCAGGAAGAAGCGGGCTGCAAGGTTTTACTTGCTCAGAAGGCTTATTCCCTCTACAAAACCTATCCCTTGATTAGCCAGTACCTATCTGGTACAACTGCAAGTGGTCTCTATGAGGCCAAACTAGCACGAGAAGAGTTCTCTGGGGAAGTCCATGTCTTTGCACCTGCTTTCAAGGATGCAGACTTGGAGGAATTGCTGGAAATAACGGACCATATCGTTTTTAACTCCGAGAGACAATTGCGTAAACATGGGGCTCGTTGTCGAGCGGCTGGTATCAGTGTCGGTTTGCGCCTCAACCCCCAGTGTTCCACTCAAGGAGATCACGCGCTTTATGACCCTTGTGCTCCTGGCTCTCGTTTTGGTGTGACACTTGATAAAATCCCTAGTGATTTGTTGGATTTAGTGGATGGTCTTCATTTTCATACCCTTTGCGAGCAAGGTTCAGATGATTTAGAGACAACTTTGAAAGCAGTAGAAGCGCAGTTTGGTCCTTATTTACATGAGGTAAAATGGCTCAATATGGGTGGCGGACACCACATCACAAGAGACGACTACGATGTGGATTTGCTGATTTCTGAAATTAAACGTATCCGAGAAACTTACAATCTTGACGTCTATATCGAGCCAGGAGAAGCCATTGCGCTCAATGCGGGTTATCTAGCAACGGAGGTATTGGACATTGTAGAAAACGGTATGGAGATATTGGTTTTAGATGCCTCTGCGACCTGCCATATGCCCGATGTACTTGAGATGCCCTATCGACCACCTTTGAGAAATGGCTTTGAGGCTCAGGAAAAAGCCCACACCTATAGACTTTCTTCCAATACCTGTCTGACGGGTGATGTGATTGGCGATTATAGCTTTGAAAATCCAATCCAAATCGGTGATAGACTTTATTTTGAAGATATGGCTATTTACTCCTTTGTCAAAAATAATACCTTTAACGGTATTGGCTTGCCAAGTCTCTATCTTATGAACGAGCAGGGGGACTGCAGCTTAGTCAAAGCCTTCGGCTATCAAGACTTTAAAGGGAGATTATCATGATAGAAACTCCAAAAAAATTAGGCTTTCGTATGCCAGCAGAATATGAACCCCATCATGGTACCCTCATGATCTGGCCGACTCGACCAGGTTCATGGCCCTTTCAAGGAAAAGCTGCCAAAAGAGCATTTACTCAGATCATCGAGACCATAGCAGAAGGAGAAAGGGTTTATCTTTTGGTGGAGCAGGACTATCTATCTGAAGCCCAGTCCTATCTAGGAGACAAGGTCTTTTATTTAGATATTCCGACAAATGATGCCTGGGCGCGTGATACGGGTCCGACTATTCTTGTCAATGATAAAAGAGAAAAATTGGCAGTCGATTGGTCTTTTAATGCCTGGGGTGGTGCTGTCGATGGTCTTTATCAAGATTATGAAGATGATGACCAAGTAGCCAGCCGTTTTGCTGAGGCCTTGGAAATGCCTGTTTACGATGCCAAACCTTTTGTACTGGAAGGCGGAGCAATCCATAGCGATGGTCAAGGAACCATTCTTGTGACTGAAAGTTGCTTACTCAGTCCTGGACGCAATCCCCACCTGTCTAAAGAGCAAATTGAAAACACCTTATTAGAGTGCATTGGCGCTGAAAAAGTTATCTGGCTGCCTTATGGTATTTATCAGGACGAAACCAATGAACACGTTGACAATGTTGCCGCTTTCGTTGGTCCTGCAGAGCTTGTCTTGGCTTGGACAGATGATCAAAATGATCCCCAATATGCCATGTCAGTAGCTGATTTAGAGCTTTTAGAGAAGGAAACGGATGCAAAAGGGCGTCCCTTCACCATTCATAAATTGCCTATCCCTGCAGTTCGACAAGTTGTAACCGAAGAGGATTTGCCAGGTTACATCTATGAAGAAGGTGAAGAGGAGCGTTATGCAGGTGAACGACTAGCAGCTTCCTACGTAAACTTTTATATCGCCAATAAGGCAGTCTTGGTTCCCCAGTTTCAAGATGCCAATGACCAAGTGGCCCTAGATATCCTCAGCAAGTGTTTTCCAGACCGTAAGGTCGTAGGAATACCAGCCAGAGATATTCTATTAGGTGGTGGCAATATCCACTGTATCACCCAACAAATCCCAGAATAGGAGAAAAAGATGAGAAATGTTAGAGTTGCAGCGATCCAGATGCAATGCGCTAAGGATGTAGCAACAAATATCCAAACAGCTGAACGTTTAGTTCGACAAGCTGCAGACCAAGGCGCACAAATCATTCTCTTGCCTGAATTATTTGAACGCCCTTATTTCTGTCAGGAACGCCAGTATGACTACTACCAGTATGCCCAGTCGGTGATAGAAAATACAGCCATTCAGCATTTTAAAGTGATTGCTAAGGAACTACAGGTTGTTCTGCCGATTAGTTTCTACGAAAAAGATGGCAATGTCTTGTATAACTCAATCGCCGTCATTGATGCAGATGGAGAGGTACTTGGCGTTTATCGAAAGACACACATACCAGATGATCATTATTATCAAGAAAAGTTTTATTTTACGCCTGGTAACACTGGCTTCAAGGTCTGGGATACTCGCTATGCTAAGATTGGGATTGGCATCTGTTGGGATCAATGGTTTCCTGAAACGGCGCGCTGTCTTGCGTTGAATGGGGCAGAATTGCTCTTTTATCCTACAGCTATTGGTTCGGAACCTATCTTGGATACAGATAGTTGTGGTCACTGGCAACGTACCATGCAAGGTCACGCAGCAGCTAATATTGTCCCAGTCATTGCAGCCAATCGTTATGGTTTGGAGGAAGTCACTCCTAGTGAGGAAAATGGCGGACAGAGTTCCAGTCTTGACTTCTACGGTTCGTCCTTTATGACGGATGAAACAGGAGCTATTCTAGAGAAAGCTGAAAGGCAAGGAGAAGCTGTTCTGTTAGCGACTTATGACCTTGGTAAGGGAGCAAGTGAACGCCTCAACTGGGGACTGTTTCGAGATAGAAGACCAGAAATGTACCAACGGATTACCGACTAGAAGATAAATTTCATAATAAATTTTTGATATTCACGCCTGTCTTACAAAAATGTAAGATAGGCTTTTTAAATGTAAGATAGGTGTACGATTATACGCGGAAATGTATGCTATACTCTATGTAGATCAAAAAGAAAGAGGTTTATTATGAAAAAATGGAATGCGACACAGTTGAAGTATCTGATGGCGGCAGTAATGGTTCTAGACCATATTCCGCATATTACCGGAATCGTTTCTCCTTTGTGGGAAGGTATCTTTCACGCCTTGACCCGTTGTGTGGGAGTTTGGTTTGCGTATATGGCTATGGAAGGCTTCATCCATACTCGAAATTTGAAAAACTACCTCATCCGTCTCTGGAGTTGGGCGCTTATCATGTTTGCTGGAAATAGCCTTCTCAATACTCTGTTTGCCTCTAAGGGTGTAATGGTTACTAATAATATTTTCTTGACTTTGGCCATCGGTGTCACCATGCTTTGGATTGGTTTTCCCAGAAAAGAGTTGGATAAAAAGGAGAAGTTGTGGCGTCGTATTGGGCTTGCTGGTCTCTTGATTTTCGGTTGTCTTTTTACTGAGGGTGGTATCACCATGCTACCATTTCTCTTGATTAGTTACTCTTGCCGAAATCGCAAGGGATTGCGAAATCTCCTTTATGCTTTTCTCTGGGCCTTCTTGTTAGTGACTTCCATCCAAATTTACGACACTTGGCACCAAACACTGGAAATGATGCTTTTCAATTCTGACTGGCTCTTTGTCACCGTCTTTCCTTTTATGGCCTTGTATAATGGACAGCGAGGAAAAGAAACTAGTTGGAGTAAATATTTCTTTTATATTTTCTACCCAGCTCATCTATGGATTATAGCCTTGATTGCCTATTTGGTTAAGTAACAAAAAAGCAAATAACAGTAATTTCTGTCTATTTGCTTTTCTTTTTATAAAATATACTTCTCAATGGCATGTGCAACGCCTTCTTCTTCATTGCTGGCTGTAACGTCATTGGCTAAGGATTTGACATGGTCGCTGGCATTTCCCATTGCAATGCCAAGTCCTGCAAACTGAAGCATTTCGATATCGTTATTGGCATCGCCCATGGCCATAATTTCTGAGGGCTCGATCTTCAAAATCGCTGCTAGTCGAGAAAGAGCAGTAGCCTTTGTTGTTCCAAGTGGCATGGCTTCATAAATGACAGGCTGCGAACGAACGCCGCTAAATCGTTGGCAGAGCTCCTCAGCAAACCGCTGCTCAAAATCGTCTGTTTGTTCTTCGTTGCCCAAAAACATGCCTTGGAACATACGATACTTGCCACTAGTCGCTTCTTCAAGAGAAATTTCAGTCAGGTCTGAAAAGACTAGCTTGGCATCATTTTGAACGATTTGATTAGGCTTGCCACCGAGTACAAAATAATGTTCCTCATCAAAAAGGGTCAACTGGACGTCGCTTTTTTCTGCTAGGTCATAGAGGTATTCGATGTCAGCTGGACTGAGTTCTTGCCAGTCAACTAGACTCCAGTCACTGGTCTGATGGGTTGAACAACCGTTATTGACGATGACATACTCATTCTGAAGGTCCAGTCCCAGTTTTTTGTAGTAAGGAAGGACACCGAAAAGCGGGCGACCTGTACAGAGAACCAGTTTGACACCTTTTTCAATGGCTTGGTGAATGGCAGTGATGTGGGCTTGTGGAATTTCCTTGGCTTCGTTTAGGAGGGTTCCGTCCATATCCAAGGCTAGTAGTTTAATCATAAGACTTCCTTTTCTAGGTGTTTTGCTTTTATTATAGCATATAGACTATAAAATGTCTGACAGAATTGTAACATTTGACTTTCCTTTTCTTGAAAAACAAAGTAAATTCTTATATAATATGTATACTTAATATTTAAGGAGAAATAATGTCAAAGTATCACTTTAATTCAATTTACAAAAATGATGAAACAGAGTCTACAGGTCTTCTGTTCATCAAAGTTTACAACAAGTGGGAAAGCAATTTAAAAAGAGTTTTGAAATCAGTTGGCCTCACTTTGCCCCAATTTATCGTTTTGACCTCGCTCTTGTTTCTGAGCAATAGAGAGGAATATGTAACGCAAGTTGATATCGCTCGGTTCACTGGTATGGATGTCATGACGGTTTCCCAGATTGTTAGACTACTGGAGAAGAAAGACTACATTAAACGTGATCAACATCCAATGGATAGTCGGGCAAAACTGGTTTCAGTGACGAAGTCTGGCGCGGAGAAGGTCAATCAAGCTTTACCTTTAGTAGAAGGGATTGATGAAGAATTTTTTGAAAAACTATCTAACAATAGAGAAGTTTTTAATCGCATGTTAATAGAGTTGGAGGATAAAAATGCCTAGATATTGGGTAGGAGTTGTTTCGAAGAACCATGTTTTAAGAGGAGTTGAAGGGAATTTTTGCCAGGTCTGTCATGGAAAGGGTGGCCCCTTAAATCGTATGAAAAAAGGTGACTATCTTTTATACTATAGCCCAAAATACGATATGAATGGTCAAGATAAGTTACAGGCTTTTGTGGCCGTAGGTAAAATTATAGACGACAAGGCCTATCAAGTAGAGCAGTTCGAAGGATTCTTTCCCTTTAGACGAAATGTCGAGTATTATCAACCAGTCAAAGATTGCTCCATAGAAATAGCCAGACAGCATCCTGAATGGAGAGACTATACTTCTCGCCTTCGTTATGGGCATTTTGAAGTTTCCAAAGACTTTTTCCTATATATCTTTCAGCATATGAAAGTGGATGATGGAGTATGATTGATTTGCTAGTTAAATGATTATCAACTAGAATTTTGGATTTGGACTGTGAAGCGAACTTTGCTATAATAGAGTAAGAAACTTTGATAAAGCAAACGAGGCTGAGATGAAATTACTGTATACTGATATTCGGACTTCTTTGACTGAAATTTTAACGAGAGAGGCAGAAGAGCTGGTTGCTGCTGGTAAGCGGGTTTTCTACATTGCTCCCAACTCTCTTTCATTTGAAAAGGAACGTTCCGTGCTGGAATGCTTGACCCAGCAGGCTTCTTTTGCGATTACCGTCACGCGTTTTGCTCAAATGGCTCGTTACCTGGTTTTAAATGATTTGCCTGTCAAGAACAGTCTAGATGACATCGGTCTTGGGATGGCTTTTTATAAGTGCCTTGCGGAACTCGATCCCAAGGACTTGCGTGTTTATGGTGCGATTAAACAAGATCCTCAATTTATCCAGCAGTTGGTTGAACTTTATCATGAGATGACGACTGCTCAAATGAGCTTTTTGGACTTGGAAAGTTTGACAGATGGGGACAAGCGGGCAGACTTACTCTTGATTTTTGAGAAAGTGACTGCCTATCTTAATCAAGGTCAGTTGGCTCAGGGAAGTCAGTTGTCCCATTTGATTGAGGCTATTGAGAATGACAAGGTAAGTAGTGATTTCAGTCAACTTGCCTTAGTCATTGACGGATTTACCCGTTTTTCTGCCGAGGAAGAGCGTGTAGTGGATCTACTCCACCGAAAAGGTGCCGAGATTGTCATTGGGGCCTATGCAAGCAAGAAAGCTTATACCAGTCCGTTTACTGAAGGAAATCTCTATCAAGCCAGTGTGGAATTTCTTCATCATTTGGGGGCAAAATACCAAACACCTGCTCAGGATCGTTCTCAGACACATGAGAAAATGGATAGTTTTGACAAGGCCTCTCGTTTGCTGGAGTCTTCTTATGACTTTTCAGAATTAACATTGGAGGTTGATGAGAAAGACCGCGAGAATCTGCAAATCTGGTCCTGTTTGACGCAAAAAGAAGAGTTGGAGCTGGTGGCTCGCGCTATTCGTCAGAAATTACATGACCATCCAGACTTGAGTTACAAGCATTTTCGCATTCTCTTAGGGGATGTGGCTTCTTACCAGTTATCCTTAAAGACCATTTTTGACCAGTACCAGATTCCATTTTATCTTGGTAGAAGCGAATCCATGGCTCATCATCCCTTGACCCAGTATGTGGAGTCTATTTTACGATTAAAACGCTACCGTTTCCGTCAGGAGGATTTGATTAATCTCCTCAGAACTGGTCTGTATACTGACCTTAGCCAAGCGGATATTGATGCTTTTGAGCAATATCTCCGCTACCTTGGCATCAATGGCTTGCCAGCCTTTCAGCAAACATTTACTAAATCCCACCATGGAAAATTTGATTTAGAACGTTTGAACGCTATTCGTCTGCGAGTTTTGGTGCCACTTGAAACCTTATTTGCCAGTCGGAAGCAAAAGACTGAAAATCTCTTGCAAAAGTGGAATGCTTTTTTAAAAAATGCTGCTTTAAGCAAGCAGATTCAAGAATTGACAGCTACTATGGAAACTCTAGAACAGGAAAGACAAGCTGAAGTTTGGAAAGCCTTCTGCCATGTTTTAGAACAATTTGCGACCGTTTTCGCTGGTACACAGGTTAGTCTGGAGGATTTCCTAGCCTTGCTTCATTCTGGGATGAGTTTGTCCCAGTATCGCACCATTCCAGCAACTGTTGATACTGTTCTGGTGCAGAGTTACGATCTGATTGCACCTCTGACCGCTGACTTTGTCTACGCCATTGGGCTGACTCAGGATCATTTACCAAAAATCGCGCAAAATACCAGTCTTTTGACAGACGAAGAAAGACAAAGCCTAAACCAAGCGACTGAAGAGGGAGCACAATTGCTGATTGCAAGTAGTGAAAATCTCAAGAAAAATCGCTACACCATGCTTTCCTTAGTCAATGCTGCCCGCAAGCAGTTGGTGTTGTCAGCACCAAGTCTTCTTAATGAAAATGAGAGCAAAGAATCGGCCTATCTTCAGGAATTGGTGATCTTTGGATTTAGCCGGATAGAGAAGAAAATCCATCACAAAGGTCTTTCTAAGGATGATATGGGCTCTTATCACAGTCTCTTGTCTAGTCTAGTTGCCTATCATCAGCAGGCAGGTTCAAGTGAAAATGAAAAAGATGTGACCTTTGTCAAGGTTCTAGCGCGTGTGATGGGGAAAAAACTTGATCAAAAAGGTCTTACAAATCCAGCTATCCCAACTAGTCCAAGTAGTAAACCGTTAGAGAAAGAGACCTTGCAGGCTCTATACCCTGCTGACAAAGAGTTTTACCTGTCTACGTCTGGTTTGACAGAGTTTTACCGTAATGAATACAGTTATTTCCTTCGTTATGTCTTAGGTTTACAGGAAGAATTGCTCCTTCGTCCGGATGCTCGCAGTCACGGAAATTTTTTGCATCGTATTTTTGAACGTGCCTTGAAACTGCCTGCTGAAAATCCGTTTGACCAACGACTGGAGCAAGCTATCAAGGAAACCAGCCAAGAACGCGAATTTGAAGCTATTTATCAGGAAAGTTTGGAAGCCCAGTTTACCAAGGAAGTTCTACTTGATGTCGCGCGAACTACGGGCCACATTCTTCGTCATAATCCAGCCATTGAAACCATCCAAGAGGAAGCAACATTTGGTGGTAAAGATCAGGCCTTTATTCAATTGGATAATGGTCGCAGTGTCCATGTGCGAGGCAAGGTTGACCGAATCGACCGTTTGAAAGCTGATGGAGCGCTAGGAGTGGTGGACTACAAGTCTAGTCTGACTCAGTTCCAGTTTCCTCATTTCTTTAATGGGCTTAATTCCCAACTGCCAACCTATCTTGCTGCCCTAAAAAGAGAAGGGGAGCAGAACTTTTTCGGTGCCATGTACTTGGAAATGGCTGAACCTGTCCAATCTTTATTAGCTGTTAAAAGTCTGGCAGGAGCAGTAGTAGAAGCCAGCAAATCAATGAAATACCAAGGACTCTTTTTAGAAAAAGAAAGCAGTCATTTGGGCGAATTTTATAACAAAAACAAGGCTAATCAGCTGACAGACGAGGAATTCCAGCTCTTATTGGACTACAATGCCCATCTTTACAAGAAGGCAGCTGAGAAGATTTTAGAAGGCCATTTTGCCATTAATCCATACACAGAAAACGGCAGAAGTATTGCCCCGTATGTCCAGCAACACCAAGCCATCACTGGATTTGAAGCCAATTACCACTTGGGACAAGCTCGTTTCCTAGAGAAGTTGGACTTAGCTGATGGCAAGCGTCTGGTTGGAGAAAAGCTCAAGCAAGCTTGGTTTGAGAAAATGAGAGAGGAGTTGAATCGATGAAGCCCATTTCCTTTTTAACTGAGGAAGAAATTCAAAAACTGCAAGAAGCAGAAGCGAGTTCGAACAAGGAACAAAAGAAAACAGCTGAGCAAATCGAAGCCATTTATACCGCAGGGCAAAATATCCTTGTTTCAGCGTCTGCTGGTTCAGGGAAGACCTTTGTTATGGCAGAGCGTATTCTGGACCAATTAGCACGTGGCGTGGAAATCAGCCAACTCTTTATCTCGACCTTTACTGTCAAGGCTGCTACAGAACTCAAAGAACGTTTGGAGAAAAAAATCAGCCAACAAATCCAAGAAACCGATGATGTCGATCTCAAACAACACTTGGGACGTCAGTTGGCAGATCTGCCAAACGCGGCCATCGGAACTATGGACTCTTTCACACAAAAGTTCCTCGGCAAACATGGCTATCTGATTGATATTGCACCAAATTTCCGTATTCTACAAAATGAAAGTGAACAGTTAATCTTAAAAAACGAAGTTTTTCATCAGGTTTTTGAAGACCATTACCAAGGTGAGAATAAAGAGAAATTTAGCCATTTGGTGAAGAATTTTGCTGGGCGAGGTAAGGATGAACGAGGTCTACGCCAACAGGTCTACACAATCTATGATTTCCTCCAATCCACTAGCAGTCCCAAAAAATGGCTGAACGAGTCTTTCCTCAAAGGGTTTGAAAAAGCTGACTTTGCAAATGAAAAAGACAAACTAACTGAGCAAATCAAGCAGGCGCTTTGGGACTTGGAAAGTTTCTTCCGTTATCATCTGGATAATGATGCCAAGGAGTTTCCAAAAGCTGCCTATTTAGAAAATGTGCAGTTGGTTCTGGATGAAATTGGCTCCTTAAATCAAGAGTCCGATAGTCAGGCTTATCAAGCAGTGCTTGCGCGTGTTGTTGCCATCTCGAAAGAGAAAAATGGTCGAGCCCTGGCTAATTCTAGTCGTAAGGCCGATTTGAAACCACTGGCTGATGCCTATAACGATGAGAGAAAGATCCAGTTTGCTAAACTAGGACAACTGTCAGACCAGATAACCATTCTCGACTATCAAGAGCGTTATCATGAAGATACCTGGGATCTAGCTAAAACCTTCCAAACCTTTATGAGTGATTTTGTGGAGGCTTATCGTGAACGTAAACGCCAGGAAAATGCCTTTGAATTCGCTGATATCAGTCATTTCACCATTGAAATTTTAGAGAATTTCCCACAAGTCCGCGAGGCTTATCAGGAACGATTCCACGAAGTCATGGTCGATGAGTATCAGGATACCAACCACATTCAAGAACGGATGCTAGAATTGCTGTCGAATGGCCACAATCGCTTTATGGTGGGAGATATCAAGCAGTCCATCTACCGGTTCCGTCAGGCAGACCCGCAGATTTTCAATGAAAAATTCCAACGCTATGCGCAAAATCCTCAAGAAGGCAAGTTGATTCTCCTCAAGGAAAATTTCCGTAGTAGTTCAGAAGTGCTATCAGCAACCAATGATGTTTTTGGACGCCTTATGGACCAAGAGGTCGGCGAAATCAACTATGATAGCATGCACCAGCTTGTTTTTGCTAATACCAAGCTGGCTCCTAATCCAGACAACAAGGCAGAATTTCTCCTCTACGATAAGGACGATAGTGGGCAAGAGGAAGAAGAAAGTTCTGCAGACACGAAACTCACTGGGGAAATGCGTCTAGTCATCAAGGAAATCTTGAAGCTCCATCAAGAGAAAGGTGTAGCCTTTAAGGAAATTGCCCTTTTGACTTCCAGTCGCAGTCGAAATGACCAGATTCTACTTGCCCTGTCTGAGTACGGAATTCCAGTTAAAACCGACGGTGAGCAAAACAACTACCTCCAATCCCTAGAAGTACAAGTCATGCTGGACACCCTGCGCGTCATTCACAATCCCCTGCAAGACTATGCCTTGGTAGCTCTGATGAAGTCTCCTATGTTTAGTTTCGATGAGGACGAGTTGGCACGCTTGTCCCTTCAGAAAATAGAAGATAAGGCCCAAGAAAATCTCTATGAGAAACTGGTCAATGCTCAAAAACTGGCAACAAGTCAGAAAAACTTGATTTATACAGCTCTAGCTGAAAAACTCAATCAATTCATGGATATTTTGGATTCTTGGCGCTTGTATGCCAAAACCCACTCTCTCTATGACTTGATTTGGAAGATTTACAACGACCGTTTTTACTATGACTATGTTGGAGCCTTGCCAAACGGACCTGCTAGACAGGCCAATCTCTATGCCCTAGCGCTACGTGCTGACCAGTTTGAAAAGAGTAATTTCAAGGGCTTGTCTCGTTTTATCCGTATGATTGACCAAGTCCTAGAAGCCCAGCACGATCTCGCAAGCGTAGCCGTCGCACCGCCTAAAGATGCTGTGGAACTCATGACCATTCACAAGAGCAAAGGACTGGAGTTTCCTTATGTCTTTATCCTCAACATGGATCAGGACTTCAACAAGCAAGACTCGATGTCAGACGTCATTCTCAGCCGTCAAAATGGGCTTGGTGTCAAATACATTGCCAAGGTGGAAACAGGAGCAGTGGAAGCACACTATCCTAAAACCATCAAACTCTCCATTCCTAGCCTGACCTATACGCAGAATGAGAAAGAACTGCAACTGGCTAGCTATTCAGAGCAGATGCGTCTGCTGTATGTTGCCATGACAAGGGCTGAGAAAAAGCTCTATCTTGTCGGAAAGGGGTCTCGCGAAAAGCTAGAAGCCAAGGAATATCCGGCAGCAAACAATGGAAAATTAGATGGCAATACCAGACTGCAAGCAAGAAATTTCCAAGATTGGGTCTGGGCTATCAGTAAAATATTTACCAAGGACAATCTCAACTTGAGCTATCGTTTTGTTGGTGAAGACCAGTTGACTAGAGAAGCTATCGGAGAATTGGAAAACAAGAGTCCTCTACAAGATAGTTCTCAAGCAGACAACCGCCAGTCAGAAACCATTAAAGAAGCCCTTGAAATGCTGAAAGAGGTGGAAGTTTATAATACTCTTCACCGCGCAGCCATTGAACTGCCAAGTGTTCAAACACCAAGCCAAATCAAGAAATTCTACGAACCCGTTATGGATATGGAAGGGGTAGAAATTGCTAACCAAACTCCATCACCGGAAAAGCAAATCAGTTTTGATTTACCAGATTTTTCAACTAAAGAAAAGGTAACAGGAGCTGAGATTGGTAGTGCTACTCACGAACTCATGCAGAGAATGGACCTTAGTCAGCAACCAACACTTGCTAGCCTGACAGAAACTCTCAAACAAGTTCAGACTAGTCCAGCTGTCAGAGACAGGATCAATCTTTCTAAAATTCTCGCATTCTTTGATACAGCACTTGGTCAGGAAATTCTCGCTAATACCGACCATCTCTACCGCGAGCAACCTTTCTCCATGCTCAAACGAGACCAAAAGAGTCAGGAAGACTTTGTTGTTCGTGGGATCTTGGATGGCTATCTGCTTTATGAGGATCGTATCGTTCTTTTCGACTACAAGACAGACCGCTACGATGAGCCAAGTCAACTCATAGACCGCTACCGTGGTCAGTTAGCCCTATACGGAGAGGCTTTATCTCGAGCCTATTCGATTGAAAACATAGAAAAATACTTGATTTTGCTCGGCAAAGACGAGGTTCAAGTTGTAAAAGTATAACCTAGAAAGGAGACCTCATGACACTTCCAGTTAGAAAATCCCTGCACGATGCGGTTTTACAGGCTTCAAAAGCCGATACTTGGGATCAAGCTACCAAGGAATGGAATGAAGTTTCCTTGATTTTTAATGGCATTGGCCGTAGTAATTGCGTCTGCGGGAATGCCATAAAATACGCCTACGAACTCTTTAACGGAGTCACAGGCCAACGTCTCTTCCCTATAGGAAGCGACTGTGTTCGTCATTTTCATCGATTGACCCTTGACCAGCAATTGGAAGAGGAAGAAAAAATACTCAGAAAGGTTGAAAATCTGACTAGAAAGGCCCAGAAAAAGGAAAAAATCAAGGTCACTAAAAGCGATTTTGACGAACGACTTCTAAAATGGTTTTGGGAAAAAGGTGTTTTCAAAGCCAATCGTGGCAATCAATTCGCGCCTGAGAGAGACTATCAGCTCTTCCTAGAGGTCTTTCAAGGGGGAAGTTGGACCAAGGCAGAGCCAAAGAAAAAGGCTCGTATGGAAGAAGTGCTGGAAAAGTGTATCAAACCTTTTTTACTTGGTAAGACCGATGACCAACTCTACCTTGTCAAACTAGGCAAGGAGAAAATCGACTACGAGCAGCATCTACGGATTCAAGCAGAGAAAGAACGCAAGAAAAGAGATAAAATCGCCAAGCAATACGCTGACAACCTCATTCTTGCTATGGGGCCTGCAGAACGAGCCTATCAAGATTACTTCGGCTTTACAGAAACCTTGACCCAAGAAGAACGAAAATGGGAAAAAATCCTCTTTGGTAAGAATAGAGACGAACGGGCTATCAAGGCTAAACAAAACCAGAAAGAGCTGGAAAAGGATCAGCGGATTGCAAACCAAGATCCGATTGAACGAAAGCAGAAGCAGACCTGGCTCCTCAATTCCTATTTCCGTGAGCTTCCTGAAGAAAAAGCCCGCTTTGCTCGACTCTTATTAGAATTTCGAAAAAGTAGAGAAGTACGCTTTTCAGATGAATACTTATCTGAGCATCTCATCGATTTTTTCTACAAGATGAAAGCCTTTGAGTTTGAAATTGCACCAGAACAAGTCCGCGATTTTCTAAAAGAATGCCTTCAGGCAGAACATCTATCATCAGCACAAGAAAGCTGGATTAGAGGAATTTTGACAAATTGCCTTCACCCGTTTTTAGATAGATTGCTCATATAGAAAAAAATCCTACCTTGTCTATGCATGGTAGGATTTAAGTATCTCCAAAGATGTACTGGTAAAGTTGGACAACTTTCTGAAAACACTGCGTGTCCATTCTTGTTATTTTTTGAGCATTACGCATCCGAAAATCAAAGGTATAGAGTTGAAATGGATTGACAGCGCCATCTACCTTATCCGACGAGACAGGAACGAGCAAGCCTTTTTCTGCCAAACGAGGTTGGCCGTGAGTGATAGGACAGACAGCCACAAAACCAGTTTGCAAGGCATATTCTCTCCTAGAAACTACCAAGGCAGGTCGCCTTTTCTGAATCTCCCGACCGACTGATGGATCAAAGTCCAGCCAAATGATATCCTGCTTTTCAGGAATATACTCAGATTTCGCTATCAAGTGACCTTACCCCTTCAAAATCATTTGTCATTCTCAAATCAGTAATCCCATCAAAAGGATCTTTTAATTTTGGAGCTAAGACAATGACTCCGTCAATCCCTTTGTAGACGACCATTTCTTGACCTTCTGTCATCCCCAAATTTTTAGGAATGGTCACAGTGAGCGAATTCCCCACTTTCCGAGTCTTTACTATATTCATCGCTCTACCTCCACGAAATTGTATACACTAAGTATATACCTGTTGGCAAAAAAAGTCAAGTAAATCCTGACTGGCATCAAGGATGTTTCGCACCTATACTATTTGTCATTTATTGTGGTCAAAGCCTGTGCAAAAGTTCCTCATTTATGATAGAATAGGTAGTAAGAAAGAAAACGTTTTTACTACGTTTTTTTTAGTCGGAAGGGGAAAATATTATGGCTACTATTCAATGGTTTCCGGGCCACATGTCTAAGGCTCGGCGGCAAGTTCAGGAGAATCTTAAGTTTGTTGATTTTGTGACGATTTTGGTGGATGCTCGCTTACCTCTATCTAGTCAAAATCCTATGTTAAACAAGATTGTGGGTGATAAACCAAAACTCTTAATTTTGAACAAGGCAGACCTTGCTGATCCCGCAATGACCAAAGAATGGCGTCAGTATTTTGAATCACAGGGAATCCAAACTCTGGCTATCAACTCCAAAGAGCAAGTAACTGTAAAAGTTGTGACGGATGCTGCTAAAAAGCTTATGGCTGATAAGATTGCACGCCAGAAAGAACGTGGTATCAAAATTGAAACCTTGCGGACCATGATTATCGGAATTCCAAATGCCGGCAAGTCAACTCTCATGAACCGTTTGGCTGGGAAAAAGATTGCGGTTGTCGGCAATAAACCAGGTGTTACCAAAGGACAACAATGGCTCAAAACCAATAAAGACCTTGAAATCCTAGACACACCAGGGATTCTTTGGCCTAAGTTCGAAGACGAAACCGTCGCTTTGAAACTAGCCCTAACAGGGGCAATTAAAGACCAGTTGCTTCCTATGGATGAGGTGACCATTTTTGGTCTCAATTATTTCAAAAAACATTATCCAGAAAAGCTAGCTGAACGCTTCAAACAAATGAAGATAGAAGAAGAAGCACCTGTTATCATCATGGATATGACCCGTGCCCTTGGTTTCCGAGACGACTACGACCGCTTTTACAGCCTCTTCGTCAAGGAAGTCCGTGATGGAAAACTCGGTAACTACACCTTAGATACATTGGACGACATCGATGACGACGATTAAAGAAATCAAAGAACTTCTTGCCACTGTCAAAGAATTAGACAATCCCCTTTTTCTTGAACTGGAAAAGGATAGTCGCTCTGGAGTTCAAAAAGAAATTAACAAGCGTAAAAAAGCCATTCAGGCTGAACTGGATGAGGATCTTCGTCTGGAATCCATGCTTTCCTATGAAAAAGAGCTTTACAAGCAAGGAGTGACCTTAATAGCAGGTGTTGACGAGGTCGGCCGTGGTCCTCTGGCTGGCCCTGTAGTTGCTGCAGCTGTTATTTTACCTAAAAATTGTAAGATTAAAGGCCTCAACGATAGCAAAAAGATCCACAAAAAGAAACATCTGGAAATTTATCAAGCCGTTCAAGACCAAGCCTTAGCAATCGGGATTGGAATCATGGATAATCAAGTCATTGACCAAGTCAATATCTATGAAGCAACTAAACTAGCCATGAAGGAAGCAATCTCCCAGCTCAGTCCGCAACCTGAGCACCTCTTGATAGATGCCATGAAACTGGAGTTACCAATTTCACAAAGCTCCATTATCAAAGGAGATGCTAACTCCCTCTCCATCGCAGCTGCATCTATAGTAGCCAAGGTGACACGGGATGAATTGATGAAGGAATACGATCAGCAATATCCTGGCTATGATTTCACGGCTAATGCAGGTTATGGAACAGCAAAACACCTAGAAGGGCTTGAAAAACTAGGTGTCACCCCAATTCACCGAACCAGTTTTGAACCAGTCAAAACACTGGTTTCAATTAAGAAAGACAAGTAAGAGGAAATGATTATGGAGGAACAGTCAGAAACACTTAGTTCCAAGAAAGAATTTGCCTTTGCCTCAAGCACCATATTATCCCAAGTTGGACGAGGAATCATTGTTGGTCTCGTCGTCGGGCTAATCGTCGGATCTTTTCGTTTCTTAATCGAAAAGGGTTTCCATCTGATACAAGGACTTTATCAAGAACCAGCGCACCTAGTGCGCAATCTTTTTATCATTAGTCTATTTTATGTATTCGTTTGCTGGCTCAGTGCGAAACTAACTCGGTCAGAAAAAGATATCAAGGGTTCAGGAATTCCTCAAGTCGAAGCCGAACTAAAGGGACTCATGACTCTTAACTGGTGGAGTGTTCTCTGGAAGAAATATGTATTAGGAATTCTTGCTATTGCCAGTGGCCTTATGCTAGGTCGGGAAGGGCCAAGTATTCAACTTGGAGCAGTTGGTGGTAAAGGTATTGCCAAGTGGCTCAAATCTAGCCCAGTAGAGGAACGTTCCCTGATTGCCAGTGGAGCTGCTGCAGGTTTAGCAGCTGCCTTTAATGCACCAATTGCAGGTCTCCTCTTTGTTGTAGAGGAAGTCTATCACCATTTTTCCCGCTTTTTCTGGGTATCAACTCTAGCAGCTAGTCTCGTAGCAAACTTTGTTTCTCTGCTCATATTTGGCTTAACACCCGTACTGGATATGCCAGACGACATTCCTCTCATGACCCTAGACCAGTATTGGATATACCTCCTTATGGGAGTTTTTCTCGGGCTTTCTGGTTTTCTCTATGAGAAAGCTGTACTCAATGTTGGTCGAGTTTATGATTGGGTTGGTCAAAAAATCCATTTGGATAAAGCTTATTATCCAATCCTAGCCTTTATCCTTATCATACCAGTCGGGATTTTCTTGCCACAAATCCTTGGTGGTGGAAATCAGGTCGTTCTTTCTTTGACTGAGCAAGATTTTAGTTTTCAGGTTCTATTAGCATACTTTTTCATCCGCTTTATTTGGAGCATGATTAGCTATGGAAGTGGCCTCCCAGGAGGAATTTTCCTACCCATTTTGGCGCTCGGTTCCTTACTTGGTGCCCTAGTTGGTGTCATTTGTGTCAATCTTGGGCTTGTCAGTCAGGAACAATTCCCTATATTTGTCATTCTGGGAATGAGTGGCTACTTTGGGGCAATTTCCAAGGCTCCCTTAACTGCCATGATCCTCGTAACTGAGATGGTTGGAGATATTCGCAACCTCATGCCACTTGGATTGGTAACCTTGGTTGCTTACATCGTCATGGATCTACTCAAAGGGGCGCCAGTCTATGAGGCCATGCTAGAAAAAATGCTACCAGAAGAAGCGACAGACGAAGGAGAAGTCACTCTTATTGAAATCCCTGTATCAGATAAGATCGCTGGAAAACAAGTTCACGAACTAAACTTGCCACATAACGTACTCATCACCACCCAAGTCCATAATGGCAAAAGCCAAACCGTTAACGGCTCAACTAGAATGTATCTTGGTGATATGATTCACCTGGTGATTCCAAAAAGTGAAATTGGAAAAGTCAAAGATTTGTTGTTATAAGTTTTTTACATAATTTATTTTACGTAAAATTTTATTGAAAGGATTCTCTATGAAAAGAAATAAGGCAATTGCAGTATATTTGCTAGGCACATTTAGCCAAATAGCATCAGTTTGCCTCCTTTTCTTTCTCTTGAATCATTTTTCTATTCATTCCAATCTATTATCTATTTTAGGAATCTTTCTAGGTGGCATTTCTTCAGCTCTTTCGGGAACAATTGTTGCAAATCACTATTTTCATATTCCTTTTAAAAAGATTGTAAAAGATTTTTTGAAGATTCATACCAGTTATAAACACTATTTATTATCTTTTTTCCTTATTGTCCTTGATTTTTCTTTTCTAATGTTTGGTGGGAAAATAGTAGAATTTAGCTGGTATCTCCCATTTTTGATGTTCTTCAAATTTATTGTCTTTGGCGGTATAGAAGAGATTGGATGGCGATATGTCTTTCAACCAATTTTACAAGAAAAGTTGCCATATTTTTACTCAGCAATTCTAACCTTTTTCAGCTGGGCGATTTGGCATCTGTTGTTCTTTTACATTGATGGCTCCCTAGCAACTCTGCAAACTCTACCGTTTTTATTTGGATTGCTGACGAATTCTTTCATACTCTCAGCTCTTTATATCAAAACAAAGAATCTCTGGATTTGCGTTATGACACATTCGATCATTAATGTCTTGTCTCAGATAACCATAGATACTGATCGATCCGAAACCTTCCTGCTTAAAATCTTCGTCATCTTGGTATCCTGCTATATGGTAGTACATAAAAAAAATGAGTATAATCGGTATAAATAAAATTAAATATAAACCTTCAAAACCAAATCAAAAAAGATTTGGTTTTTTAAGAATTAGAAATCTAATTTTCAGTATATAGTATGATTTTTACCCCCTACTTTGTAAAGAATGATTAGAATATTGTATAATAAGAAAAAGGAGAAAAGCATAAATGAATAATTCTGGAATTAAAAAAAGTCATACAAGAATACTAATCATTTTGTTACTCGCAACCATCACAGCAGGAGCTATTTTTATGTTTAGGTTGTTAGGAAAATCGCAAGAAGAACATCGGAATAGAGAGTATGAAGTTAGTTTGGTGAATGCCTTAAAGAATTCCTATGAAGGGATTGAAGAGATTAAAATTTCTAATCCAGAATACACAAGCCCTCCTGGTTCGTGGTCTTGTGATGTAGAAATTAAATTTAAAGATGAAAGAACTCTTTCATATGGAATTAATCATCATTTAAACTATAAAATCAATTATGGTGGCCGTCAAGAAACAAACGAAGATTGGCAGTATTTAGAAACTCATAGAGGGAAAACTTTAAAGTCAGTGAGAATTACTTATTCTGATAGCGAGCAAGGAGAACTATGATGAATTTCCATTATACTGATGAATAATTTAAACCAAGATTATGCTGTTTATAGTGTGAACGAAAAGTCTTCAAGGAGAAAAAGGAGAAAAGCTTAAATGAATATTTCCAGCAATAAAAAAAGATATATAAGACTACTAATCGTTTTGTTACTCGTAGCCATCACAGCAGGAGCTATTTTTATGTTTAGATTGTTAGGGAAGTCTCAAGAAGAGCGTCGAAATAGAGAATATCAAGTAAGTCTGGTTAATGCGTTAAAGAATTCCTACCAAGGGATTAAGGAGATTAAGATTATGGATCCTTACTATAATGACAAACCGGGTTCGTGGTCTTGTGATATTTCAGTACAGTTCAATGATAGTCAAACTATTACTTATGGAATTAATCACAGATTAACCTATAAAGAAAACCATGATGGTCTTATGAAAGGGAATACTAATGAAGAAATTGATCAACAATGGTCGATACTTCAAAAACACATTGGTAAAACAGAATCTACAATATTAGTACGATATTCAAATGGTGAAACAGGAGAGCAATAATGGTATTTAATTATACTGATAATCAGTTGAATAATTTAACCCAAGATTTTGCTATTTATATGGTAAATGAAGAGTTTTCAAGTAGAAAAAGGGGAAAAGCTTAAATGAATAATTCCAGCAATAAAAAAAGCCATAAAAGGATACTAATCGTTTTGTTACTCGTAGCCATTACAGCAGGAGGTGTTTCTATATTTAGTATGTTAGGGAAATCTCAAGAAGAGCGTCGAAATAGAGAATATGAAGTCAGTTTGGTAAACGCCTTAAAGAATTCCTATGAAGGGATTGAGGAGGTACATATAACCGACCCTTCATATGCATCAATTCCGTCTGATTCTTGGGGCGCAAAAGTTAAAATATTTTTTTCTGATAGCAAACAACTAAGTTATATAATCGCATTTAATAAACAAAATAACGAAATAAGAAGTAGAGATTTTCAAAATAGTTCTCGAAAAGATGATAATCAATATTTGATAAACCATCGTGGAATTACAGAAAAAAATGTAAAAGTGATTTATTCAAATGGTGAAACAGGAGAACAGTAATGGTATTTAATTATACTGATAAACAACTCAATGAATTAAATCAAGGAAAAATGTATATAGTGTCAATGCTGAATATGCTGAGAAAAAGAGGAAATGATAATGAGTAAAGATAGATTAAGAAAAAGCTATAAACCATTATTCATAGTTTTACTACTCGCAACTATCGCAGCAGGAGGTGTTTTTATGTTTAGTATGTTAGGAAAATCCCATGAAGAGCGTCGAAATAGAGAGTATGAAGTAAGTCTGGTAAACGCCTTAAAGAATTCCTATGAAGGGATTGAGGAGGTAACGATTACGAATCCATCGTACAGCTCAATTCCTTCAGACGCTTGGGGGGCGGATGTGAAACTAAAATTTTTTGATGGAACATCTAAAGAACATGTTTTAGCTTTTGATATAAACTCGCATAAAATTAGGATTGGAGTATATAATAAGGATGATGAAGAATTTCAACATTTTTTAAATTCTAGGCGAGGTTCTACTAAGTCAAAAGTTAAAGTTAAATATTCGAATGGTTCAGAAGGGGATCTATGATGAATAAATACGTGTATACAGACAAACAACTTAATGAATTGAATCAAGGTCCGAATGTTTACAGTGTGAATTCTGAGTTTGCTAAACGAAAACATAAGAAGCTTGTTGTTAGTAAGCTGATTCTGAATTAGCTAGCTATGAAACCAACACCATAACCACCTCCGATGGTCAAGAATTCCGTGTCGTTGCGACTAAGTCTCACCGAGGAACAGGTTTTGATGGTTTAGCGGTAGGCTCCTATAGTAAACGGCAAACCGGGTTATAAAAGTATAGCTGTGATTGCTGCGGGAACGGATCCTGGGAGTCCTACTAAGACCTTATAGAAGTAAATCAACTTTTTCTTATTATAGTGTAAAATAGACTAATCTTATAGTATAACAAGAGAAAGGAGGAAATCTTAAATGAACAATTCCAGCATTAAAAAAAGTTATAAAAAGTTACTAATCGTTTTGTCAATCGCAATTATCACAGCAGGAGGTGTTTTTATGTTTAGTATGTTAGGGAAGTCTCAAGAAGAACGTCGAAATAGAGAGTATGAAGTTAGTTTGGTTGAAACTTTAAAAGATAGTTATGAGGGTGTTGAAGAAATTAGATTTTCTAATGCAAACTACACAAATCCGCCAGGAAGCTGGACTTGCGTAGTTGAACTATTTTTTAATGAGAGAAGCATAAAATATAAAATTAATTATTCAAAAAATGATAAACGTATTTCTGATGTATCCTTAGAAAGAGAGAATAGAAAAGAGGACCGAGAATTTTTAAATAGTCACTTGGGTAAGACTAGTAAACTCACAAAAATTATTTATTCAGATGGTTCAGAAGGAGAATATTAATGGTATACATTTATACTGATAAACAACTCAATGAATTAAAGCATGGGAAGAATGTATACAGTGTCAATGCTGAATATGCTGAGATAAAGAGGAAATGATAATGAGTAAAGATAGATTAAGAAAAAGCTATAAACCATTATTCATAGTTTTACTACTCGCAACTATCGCAGCAGGAGGTGTTTTTATGTTTAGTATGTTAGGAAAATCCCATGAAGAGCGTCGAAATAGAGAGTATGAAGTTAGTTTAGTAAACGCCTTAAAGAATTCCTATGAAGGGATAGAAGAGATCAAAATTTCTAATCCAGAATATACAACCCCTCCGGGCGACTGGTCTTGTGATGTAAATATTCTATTTTCAGATAAAGTAAAAATAGAATACCGTGTAGGCCACTCTTTAAATGACGTTGAAAATTATAATGGTTTTGTTAATGGAAAAACAAATAAAGAAATAAACGACCAGTGGGAAATATTGAATTCTCATAAAGGGAAAACAACATCTTTAGTTACTATATATTATTCGGATAAAGAAAAAGGAGTACAGTAGTGGTTTCACTTATACAGATCAACAACTTAATGAATTAAATCAAGGGAAAAATGTATACAGTGTCAATGATGAATATGCTGAGATAAAGAGGAAATGATAATGAGTAAAGATAGATTAAGAAAAAGCTATAAACCATTATTCATAGTTTTACTACTCGCAACTATCGCAGCAGGAGGTGTTTTTATGTTTAGGTTGTTAGGAAAATCCCAAGAAGAACGTCGAAATAGAGAGTATGAAGTCAGTTTGGTAAATGCCTTAAAGAATTCATATGAAGGGATAGAAGAAATCAAAATTTCCAATCCAACATATACGAACCCTCCTGGTGACTGGTCTTGTGATGTAGAAATCAAATTTAATGATGAAAGAAAAACTAAGTATAGGATAGGCCATGGACTCCATGATAAAAAGAATTATCAAGGATCATTGACCAATGAGAAAAGGCAATTCCTTAACAATTACAAAGGAGTGACCGACTTAAAAGTAATTGTTACATATTCAGATAATAGCACGGGAGAACAATGATGACATTTTCCTATACAGATCAAATCTCATTGAAAGTATATCTCCTGATGATTTAGAAAAAAACCAACACCATAACTACCTCAGATGGTCAAGAATTCCGTGTCGTGGCGACTAAGTCTCACCGAATTCTACTGTTATTTATCTTTAAATTATAGTAGAATAGAGAAAAGGAGAAAAGCTTAAATGAACAATTCCAGCACTAAAAAAAATCACAAAAGATTACTAATCGTTTTGTCACTCGCAATTATCACAGCAGGAGGTATATTTATGTTTAGCATGTTAGGGAAATCCCAAGAAGAGCGTCGAAATAGAGAATATGAAGTTAGTTTGGTAAATGCCTTGAAGAATTCTTATCAAGGGATAGAAGAAATCGAAATTACCAATCCAACATATACGAACCCTCCTGGCGACTGGTCTTGTAAGGTTGATATTTTGTTTGAAGATGGAGAAAAAATATTCTATGGAATTCCACATAACTTAGATGATAAAGAAAATTATAATGGTCGTATGACTTATGGACAGCGAGATTTTCTTAACCTAAGAAAAGGAATAACAACTAATACAGTTAGGGTTACATACTCTAACAAAGAAAGAGGGGAGCAGTAATGGTATTTAATTATACTGATAAACAACTTAATGAATTAAACCACGGGAAGAATGTATACAGTGTCAATTCTGAATACGCTGAGAGAAATAATAAACCTTTGGTTACAGAAGCTCCTAATCCGAATCCTTCTTCATCTGATTTTGAAGAAACCAACACTATAACCACTTCAGATGGTCAAGAATTCCGTGTTGTTGCCACTAAGTCTGACATTGAAACAGGATTTGATGGACTGGCAGTTGCACCTATTGTTAACGGCAAACCAGATTATAAAAATGTAGCTGTGATTGCTGCAGGAACGGATCCTGATAGTCCGGTGAATAAAACTATGTTTGGTTCACGCGATTTCTATAGTGCTATAGTTGCTAGACAAACTTATTTATCTCCGCAATATAAGGTTGCTGATCAATTCGTAAAAGAGATTATGGACGATCCTAGATATGAAGTCAGTCAACTATCAGGTTATTCACAAGGTTCCTACATGCTAAAGGTAGGAGCTAAATACCACATTCCTACAACCACCTTTAATGCTTGGTTTAAATACGGTGCACTCACACTGGAAGAAAAAGCATTTATTGAAAGCAACCCTTCTATGTTTATAGATTACCGTAGAAAAAATGATGATGTAGTAATTGGGAATGATTTCAACCACCCAGAATGGTATAATAGTTCGATTGATATTACAAATTCTATGCCTAGCACGATTCATTGGATTGATGGTTCGAGCCATAAAATTGAAGAGTGGGAGTTTGATCCTGTAACTGGTCAACTTGTAGATGGCAAAGGAGGGAAACCCTTAATCAGTGGCGTTTATCGAGCCTATGCCAACAGTCTCCGAGGAATGACTCATTACAAGGACTTGAAATCAAAATGGTCATCAGGTGGCATTAGTAGCTCTGAGGAAATATACTTAGATGCAGCTCAAGGTTCTATCCTATCATCATCTATGGCTACAGCAGCAAGAACTGGAGCTGATGAAGTGAGCGCCCTAGCCCAAAAAGCCAATCAGGAATTACAAGAAATTTGGTCAAAAATCGACTTTACGAGCTACACAGCATTAGCTCCCTATGAGGTTGATGCCATTTTTGCTAGTCAAGGTATTACTCAAGCACAGTTTATCGATACGTTTCAGGCAGAGACAAATCAAACAGCCACTAAGATGAATGCTTCCGCCCAATCATTTGAAAATTTGGATAAACAATTACAGGAAGTTATCGAAAAAACAGTAGCAACAGACACACAATTTGCCAAGGAGTTCAGACAATGGAAAGAAAAGATGTAAAATGGGAGGAAATTAGAAAGAAAGAGAGAGAACTGTTTAATCTAGAAGAACAATATTATCAACAAAAGAAAGAACTCGATAATAAAGCACTCGATTTAAACGAACGAAATGCAAATTTAGAAAAAATGATGTCTGATGAAGTTGATAAAATGTATCAAGCCTTGAGAAAATTTTCATCAACTGCTGATGATGTTAGAGACTACTTTACAGAAATAGAAAATCTGAGACACTTTTCAGAACAAGTATACCGAGAACATAGAATTAAACTCGAAGATGAGAGAGAAAAAAACGAAAACGAGTTTCGCAAAAAAAGAAATGAATTAGATGAAGAATTTCACAAACTAAGGAGAGATTATGCAAGCACCAATGAATGAATACTACACAGATGAAGAATATCAATATGCACTGAAACAAATGTATCGAATGATGGAACGAAACCGAATCATTGCGGAAGCAAAGTTAGCAATAACAGCCAAAAATAAATTAAAGGAAAACTTTAATAAAGCAGCTAAGAAAATTGCTACAGAAACTAAATCAACTATCACAAGCATAAACAGCCAAATGGACACTGCAATACGAGGAAAAGTTCGCAAGAGTCTTGAAGAAAAGATTCCTAATATGTTACTCAAGTATGATGAAATTTAATAAAATGGTTCAGAATGAAAACTAAAAGTTTCTTATATTATCTTTCCGAAAAACTATAATTTTCTTGAAAAATATATAAGTCTATGCTATACTACTAGTAGACTAATTTAGGGAGACAATCATGAAACGTGAGATTTTACTAGAACGAATCGACAAACTAAAACAAATCATGCCCTGGTATGTTCTGGAATACTACCAATCTAAGCTTGCTGTGCCCTACAGTTTTACAACCTTGTACGAATACCTCAAGGAATACGATCGATTTTTCAGCTGGGTTTTGGAGTCTGGTATTTCAGATGCTGATAAAATGTCTGACATTCCTTTATCAGTCCTGGAAAATATGTCTAAAAAAGACATGGAATCCTTTATCCTATACCTACGAGAACGACCTTTGCTGAATGCCAATACAACCAAACAAGGCGTTTCACAGACAACCATCAATCGAACTTTATCAGCACTTTCCAGTCTTTACAAATATCTAACCGAGGAAGTTGAAAATGATCAAGGAGAACCCTATTTCTATCGCAATGTAATGAAGAAAGTTTCAACCAAGAAAAAGAAAGAAACACTTGCTGCTAGAGCTGAGAACATCAAGCAAAAACTCTTTTTAGGTGATGAAACAGAGGGTTTTCTAACTTATATCGACCAAGAGTACCCTCAACAACTCTCAAATCGCGCGCTCTCGTCATTCAATAAAAATAAAGAACGTGATTTAGCCATTATTGCCCTTCTATTGGCGTCTGGTGTCCGCTTGTCAGAAGCTGTTAATCTCGATCTAAGGGACCTCAATCTCAAAATGATGGTTATCGATGTCACTCGAAAAGGGGGTAAACGTGACTCAGTTAATGTCGCTGCCTTTGCTAAGTCTTATCTAGAAAATTATCTCGCCATTCGGAATCAACGCTATAAGACGGAAAAGACAGATACAGCGCTCTTTCTGACACTCTACCGAGGTGTTCCTAATCGGATTGATGCTTCCAGTGTTGAAAAAATGGTCGCAAAGTACTCTGAGGACTTCAAAGTTCGTGTAACACCCCATAAACTACGCCATACCTTAGCAACTAGGCTCTATGATGCAACTAAATCTCAAGTTTTAGTCAGTCACCAATTAGGACATGCCAGCACACAAGTCACTGATCTCTATACCCATATCGTCAATGATGAACAAAAGAATGCTTTGGATAGTTTATAAGTGTTACATATTATAAATTATGTAAATCAACTATCGTTAAAAAAACGAAAGATAAAAGGAATTGATCTTTCGTTTTTTTGTTATTTAAACTCAATCCAGTAATTACGGTGAGGCTCTATAATTACTGGTTTACCCCAAAAGGCTTGCAGATAGGCTAGATTTGCTGAGCTTACAGGTTTTTTTGAATCATTGTACTGCTCAGCACTCTCTTTAGTTAGAAAACATTTTACTGCTTCATAAGAAGTTCCATCAGATGATTCTCTTTCGATTCCCATATACGAAATTTCGTCACCATTTTTAAGATCGTCAGTTAACAGTTTACCAATAAAGAACACTGTCTTATTTTTCATAAATTCATAAGCCTTACTATTTTCCAGTCGGTTATTTGCTGCAGCATACATAATACAAAAACTATCAACAATATCTTTCAAAGGCATTAAGTCCTCTTTGCTTACTTTGATTTCATCGGGCAGTAGACCGCCAATTATAAGATTTTGTAAATATGCTTGCTGGATTACATTATCTAAAGCTATTCCTAAAGGTATTTGAACAGCCTGGTATCCTAAAGGCTGAAGCTCTTTGTATTTCATATCATAATGTTCTTGTGTGATGCTTATATTTAAACTTTCAGTTTGATAAATTTCTTCATTTCTATAGAAAGCAACAACATTGCGGTCTAACTGTTCAAATAGATTAAGGCTTTCTACTGGAATTTCTAACATTAATGAATAACTCCTTTTCATTTTTCATCTCTATTATAATCTAATCAGCATGATTATTAAGTTTAACCCTAATAAAAGAATCCATCATAAATGGATTCTTTTTCCTTACCCCACTACCGCTTCAGCAATTTCTTCACGGCTGATACCAGCAAAATAGCGTGTGATGTCAATAGTTTCTAGAGCTTTAAGAACATCTTCGCGTTCATATTTCACGCCACGAAGGACATCTTCTACAGCTGCAACGTCTTCGATACCAAAGAAGTCACCATAAATCTTGATGTCTTGGATTTTTGATTCGAGAACATTGGCAAAAACTTCAACCTTACCACTAGTGAATTTTGTTCCACGACGGACGTTAAATTCAGGTGATTTACCGTAGTTCCAGTCCCAAGTACCGAACTTGGTATCCTTGATACGATTGATTTCGGCCAATTCTTCCTCAGAAAAAACGTATTCGGTCATCTCTGGGTACTCTTTTTTCATGTATTCCAAAAGCAAATCACGGAATTCTTCAACTGTAATTTTTTCTGGCAATTCATTGACAATATTGGTTACACGGGCACGGACAGATTTCACACCTTTTGATTCAAATTTATCTTTTGAAACCTTGAGGGCGTTAGCAAGGACTGACAAATCAACGTCAAAGAGCAAGCAACCATGGTGCATGATACGGCCATTGATATAGGCTTGGGCATTTCCACAGAATTTCTTGCCATCAATCTCAAGGTCATTACGGCCTGTGAACTCAGCTTTAACACCTAGTTGAGCCAAGGTATTGATAACTGGAGTTGAGAAGCTCTTGAAGTCAAAGGCCTTGTTTTCATCTTCTTTTGAAATGATGGTGTAGTTGAGGTTGTTTAAATCGTGATAAACAGCTCCACCACCACTGATACGACGGACTACCTCAATACCATTTTCTCGAACATAATCACGGTTAATTTCTTCGATAGTGTTCTGGTGACGACCAACAATGATAGAAGGTTTGTTAATCCAAAGAAGGAAGATTTGATCCTCATCTAGTAAGTGTTTAAAGGCATATTCTTCCAAGGCGATATTAAAAGCAGTGTCGTTTGAATGATTGATAATATATTTCATGATATCCCTTTATACGATAGAGACTGGAAATAATCTTCCAGTCTAGTCTATCTTCGTTTTATTTTTTCTTAGGTGAATGGATGGCCATTCCTAGAACATCTGCAAATGCTTCGTACATAACTTCAGAGTATGTTGGGTGTCCGTGGATAGTCTTCAGCATTTCTTCGACAGTAATTTCCATTTCGATAATGCTTGACGCTTCGTTGATCAATTCTGCAGCTGCAGGACCGATGATATGGACACCAAGGATTTCTCCGTATTTCTTATCAGCGATAACTTTTACGAAACCTTGAGCCGCATCAGAAGCAATGGCACGTCCGTTAGCCGCAAAGTTGAATTTACCGATAGCGACATCGTATTTCTCACGAGCTTGTTCTTCAGTTAGACCTACTGCTGCTACTTCAGGAAGAGTGTAGATGGCTGCAGGAGTCAAGTTAAGTTTGGCAACAGCATGATTTCCTTTAAGGGCATTTTCAGCGGCAACTTCACCCATACGGAAGGCTGCGTGAGCCAACATCTTCGTACCATTGATGTCACCTGGTGCGTAAATTCCTGAAACAGAAGTTTCCATGTATTCGTTGACCTTGATACGACCACGATCCAATTCAAACTCAACATCGCCAATTCCTTCAAGGTCTGGCACACGACCGATTGAAAGGAGCGCTTTGCTTGCAATGATATCGTCTTTTCCTTCAACTTTAATACGAAGTTGACCATTTTCCTCGATGATTTCTTGGAGTTTAGTGTCGGTTAAGATGGTCATACCTTTGCGCTCAAGGATCAAACGAAGATTCTTAGAAACTTCCGCATCCATAGCTGGAACAATACGATCCATCATTTCGATAACAGTAACTTTTGAACCGAACGTCATGAAGGCTTGTCCAAGTTCGATACCGACAACACCACCACCGATGATGACAAGGCTTTCTGGTACTTCGTTCATTTCAAGGATATCATCACTTGTCATGACTAGTGATGATTCCATACCAGGGACGTTAATCTTGCTGACTTTTGAACCACCAGCAAGGATAATTTTCTTGGTTTCAAGCAATTCAGAACCATTTACCAAGACATTCTTATCTTTAGTGATAGTACCAACACCCTTATGAACAGTAACTCCGTAACTACGCAGGAGACCTGCAACACCACCTACCAAAGTATTGACAACTTTAGATTTAGTTTCCAAAAGTTTATCCATATCTACAGTGAAGTTTGGATTTTCAATGACGATACCACGATTTGCTGCATGACCGATGTTTTCGATGATTTCAGCATTGTGAAGGTATGTCTTAGTTGGGATACAGCCGCGGTTCAAGCAGGTTCCACCGAGTTCAGATTTCTCAACAAGGGCAACCTTCCCACCGAGTTGGGCGGCTTTAATGGCCGCTACATATCCAGCAGGACCCCCACCAATCACAACGATATCAAAGGCATCATCGCTCTTGCCGTCGTCGTTTGAAGCACTAGCTGCAGGTGCAGGTTTTGATTCTGGCGCAGCCGCTCCAGTTGTTGGGATATTTTCCCCTTCTTCCCCTAGGTAACCGATAACTTCCGTTACAGGGACAGTTTCACCATCTCCTTTGAGGATGGCAATCAAGTATCCATCTTCTTCGGCTTCCAATTCCATGCTGACTTTGTCAGTCATGATTTCCAAAAGGATTTCTCCTTCTTTTACAAATTCACCGACTTTTTTATTCCATTGGACAATTTGTCCTTCTGTCATATCCACGCCGGCTTTTGGCATAATTACTTCTAAGGCCATGTCTTACTTCCTTCTAAATCTCTAAAATAACAATAGCTGACTTAAACCAACATTGAGATTGGGTTCTCAATTAAGGCTTTCAAGTCTTTCATAAACTTAGCACCAGCCATACCATCTACAACACGGTGGTCAATAGTTAAACCAAGGCTCATGATTGGTCGGATAACAATCTCACCATTGACAACTACAGGTTTTTCAACTGTTGAGCTAACCCCGAGGATAGCTGAGTTTGGTTGGTTAATAATCGGACCAAAGGACTGAACGCCAAACATTCCCAAGTTACTAATTGTGAAGGTTGAATTTTGCAGTTCGCTTGGAGCCAATTTACCATCCAAGGTACGACCAATTACATCCTTAAAGGCAACAACCAACTCTGACAAACTCATTTTTTCAGCATTATAGACAACAGGTGTCATCAATCCGTTATCCATCCCAACCGCCATCGCAAGGTTGACATAGTTATGAGTGATAATGGTCTTGCCGTCTTCGGTCAATGAAGCGTTGATGTATGGGTGTTTCATCAATGTTTTCACAACAGCGAGTGAAAGAAGGTCTGTTACAGTAGTCTTCTTACCAGTCGCTTCCATAATCGGATCAAGAACCTTCTTACGAAGGGCCAACATTTCTGACATATCGACATCATAGTTGAGTGTGAAAGTTGGCGCAGTTAGGTAAGATTCAACCATACGTTGTGCGATAACCTTACGCATTGGTGTCATTGGAATACGCTCAATCTCACCATAAGGAGTGATAGTGTCTGGAACTTCTTCCACTTTTTCGATTTGAGCAGGAGACTTGATAGTATCGTTTTCGATATTTTCAGGAAGCAAGGCTAAAACATCCTTCTTCATGATTTTACCACGATGACCTGTTCCTTGGATTTCCTGCCAAGCAATGTTATGTTCGAGGGCAATTCGTTTTGCAAGTGGCGAAATGCGAACCACATTTGTGTCTTTATAAGTTTCCACGTCATCTTTGTGGACACGACCGTTTGCACCTGAGCCAGAAACGTCGTAGAGGTTGATCCCTAGATCATCCGCTAACTTTCTAGCCGCAGGAGTCGCTCTTAGCTTGTCATCAGCCATGACCTCTCCAATTCTAATTATGATACAAAGGGCGTAAAAAGTCAAAGTGAAAATAGGAAACTTGACGAAGAAACTTTAGTTTCTAGGAAAGTTTATCTTTTTCACGCAGACTTTAGCCCGTGTTCGACTCTACAAGTAACTTGTACACGAAACGTGTCTCAAGTTACTAAAATTAAAATCTCTAAAAATTTACGTAATTTAATTTATGTGATATCACTCTTTGTTATAAGTCTTACGGATTGCATCTTTGATGCTTTCAACTGTTGGAATCATTGCATTTTCTAGATTTTGTGCGTAAGGCATTGGCACATCTTCTCCGGCGCAACGGCGGATTGGTGCGTCTAGATAATCAAATGCTTCTGATTCTGAAATAATAGCTGAAATCTCTCCGATATAGCCACTTGTTTTGTGAGCATCGTTGACAAGCACCACCTTACCAGTCTTCTTCACTGAGTTAATGATGATATCCTTATCAAGCGGTACAAGGGTACGTGGATCCACAATTTCAACTGAAATTCCTTCTTCTGCCAATTCTTCGGCAGCTTGAACCACACGGCGAAGCATTTTTCCATAAGTAACGACTGTTACATCTGTACCTTCACGTTTGATTTCCCCAACTCCAAGTGGAATTGTGTAGTCTGGATCAACTGGCACTTCCCCTTTTTGGTTAAATTCTGACTTGTATTCAAGGATGATAACAGGGTTGTTATCACGGATAGAAGACTTGAGAAGTCCTTTCATGTCAGCAGGTGTACCTGGAGCTACAACCTTAAGACCTGGGATGTGTGTAAACCAAGACTCTAGAGACTGAGAGTGCTGAGCTGCAGAACCAACTCCGTTACCAGCTGCACATCGGACAGTCATTGGAACCTGACCTTTCCCACCGAACATATAGCGTGTTTTAGCAGCTTGGTTGACGATATTGTCCATGGCAATAACAGAGAAATCCATAAAGGTCATATCAACGATTGGACGAAGTCCTGTCATGGCTGCTCCTGCTGCTGCTCCGGAGATGGCAGCTTCAGAAATCGGACAGTCACGAACACGTTCTGGACCAAATTCTTCGAGCATTCCAACAGAAGTACCGAAGTCTCCTCCGAAGACACCGACGTCTTCTCCCATCAAGAATACATTTTCATCACGACGCATTTCCTCAGACATAGCAAGGATAATGGTGTCACGGAACGACATTGTTTTTGTTTCCATTTTATCTCTTTCTCCTTAGTCTGCGTAAATATCTTCAAATGCTGATTCTAGTGGTGGGAATGGGCTTTCTTCTGCAAATTTAACAGAAGCTTCTACTGCTTCCTTGACTTGTGCTTGAATTTCTTCCAATTCTTCTGCACTTGCAATATTGTTTTCAATGAGGTATTTGCGAAGGTTTTCGATTGGGTCTTTTTGTTTCCACAATTCCACTTCTTCACGGGTACGATATTTACCAGGGTCAGATGATGAGTGGCCAAGCCAGCGATAGGTTACACTTTCGATCAAGACTGGGCCATTGCCACCACGAACATGATCTACTGCTTTCTTAAATCCTTCATAAACATCGATGACATTGTTTCCATCTTCGATAAACATTCCAGGAATTCCATATGCCGCACTACGTTGATGGATATGCTCCACATTGGTCATTTTCTTGATATCCGCAGAAATCCCATAACCGTTGTTAATGCAGTAGAAAATAACAGGAAGTTTCCAAATAGAAGCCATGTTCACTGCTTCGTGGAAAACACCTTCGTTGGTCGCGCCATCTCCAAAGAAGCAGACAACGATTTTACCAGTATGTTGCATTTGTTGACTGAGGGCTGCACCGACAGCGATTCCCATACCACCACCAACGATACCATTGGCACCGAGGTTCCCAGCATCCAGGTCAGCGATGTGCATAGAACCACCTTTTCCTTTACAGGTTCCAGTGTATTTCCCGAGGATTTCAGCCATCATTCCGTTGAGGTCAATCCCCTTAGCAATAGCTTGCCCGTGTCCACGGTGATTTGAGGTAATCAGATCATCTGGATTAAGAGCCAGCATCGCTCCGACGTTAGCAGCTTCCTCTCCGACAGAAAAGTGAGTCATACCGGGAACTTTTCCCTTTTTCACTAACTGAGCGATTTTTAAGTCCATGCGACGGATTTCTTCCATCTTACGGAACATCTCTAGCAAAAGATTTTTATCTAAAGTTGACATAATCTTGCCTTTCTAACTTTGTACTTACCTTACTATTTTACCTTTTTTAGTATACGCTGTCAAAGTATATGGCTAATAAAAATTCACAATATAAAAAAATAAACCCCTGTTAAAACAGGGATTCTCTCTAGTTAGAGTATTTTTTCACAAAGTGCTTTTTCAGGATATTTTCCAAAAATTAGCTCAATCTTTTCATTACGGTTTTCAGACGCCATTGATACAAACAACCAGAAACAATCAAGCTGGCAATTAACCCAATCCAGTAGGCAAATGCCCCTAAGTCAGTTACTTGATCTAGTAGATATCCTAGTGGTATCGCTACTCCCCAATATCCGATTAAGCCAAGATAGAAAGGAACGATAGTGTCCTTATACCCTCTTAAAATTCCTTGGAGCGGAGCCGCAAAGGTATCAGCTAACTGGAAAAAGAGACTGTAGGTTAGAAATACAGCAGTTGTTTCAATGAAGTGAGGGTCATTTCCATATAGACTTGCTACACGATCTCTAAAAATGTAGAGAAAGGACAGGGTAAGACCTGCAAAAATAAGGGCGGTTTCTCTTCCCAGACGAGCATAGGTTTTTGCATCCTCAAAACGTTTAGCCCCAACCTCGTAAGACACAACAATCGCCATAGCAGAGGAAATACTCATAGGAAAAGCATACATGAGACTCGAAAAATTCATAGCTGACTGGTGACTGGCGATGATGAGCGATGAAAACTTAGCCATGATCAAGCCAACCACAGAAAAGATAGCTACTTCAGCAAAGACGGTTCCCCCGATTGGTAGACCTAACCGAACACCTTCCTTGATTTTATCTATATTGAGTGGAATCCGTTTTTCAAGATGTAGCGCTTTTAACTTTTCTTGTTTGAACAAAACAAGCAGGGAAATGCCCAATAAAACCCAATAGGCTAGCGAAGTTCCTAGCCCTGCTCCTGCACCACCAAGCTCAGGAAAACCGAATGCTCCATATATCAAGAGATAGTTAAAACCACTATTGAGCGGAAGTAACAAAAGCATGAGATACATAGATAGCTTAGTCAATCCAAGAGAATCTAACAAAGACCGAATGACACTAAAAAGCAACAAGGGAATAATCCCGATAGAAAGGTACCAAAGATAAGAAACTGCAACTGCCGCTACTTGAGCTTCTAGTCCGATATGATTTAAGACAGGCGGTGCTAAGAATACTACCATGCCAAGCAAGACCAAAGACAGTCCGAAAGCTAAGTAGACGAATTGATAAAAGTCAGATGCCACTTCTTCCTTTTTGCCCCGTCCCAGATGATGGCCTATGATGGGAACCATGGCCGAAACAATCCCTGTTAAAAAAGTAAAGAAAGGATTCCATAGACTCGTTGCAGTTGATACTCCTGCCAAGTCCATGGTATTGTACTGCCCAGTCATAGTTGTATCAACAAAAGAGGCAGAATAATTGGCAAATTGATAAATTAGGATAGGAAAAAATATCTTAAGAAATAAGACAAACTTATCTTTAAATTGATGGGTTGGATACATATACGCTCTCTATTCTTATATTTTATAGAGCAGAATCCCATCTATTTTTTGTAGACGATTTGTCCCTTGCAGATGGTATATTTAACCTGCCCTTTTAAAGTTTCACCGATAAATGGAGAATTAGCTGCTTTTGAAGCAAAGTTTGGACCAACAGTACGATCAGCCTTGGCATCAAAGATAGTGATGTCCGCTGGACCATTCTCAGCCAAATAACCTGCTTCAAAGTTGTAAAGCTTGGCTGGATTAACAGTCATTTTTTCTAGCAATTCCATCAAGCTCAACTCACCAGCTTCCACCAAATAAGTTAAACCAAGAGAAAGAGAGGTTTCCAAACCGGTCATACCAGATGGTGCTTTGGTGATATCTTCTACATTTTTCTCATCTGCATGGTGAGGAGCGTGGTCCGTTGCGATAACTGTGATAACACCTGACTTGAGACCTTCGATAACGGCACGACGGTCTGACTCCAAACGAAGTGGAGGATTCATTTTGGCATTGCTTCCTTGAGTTAAAAGGAGAGCTTCCGTCTTAGAGAAATGCTGTGGCGCTACTTCTGCTGTGACTTGCGCTCCCAAACCTTGAGCGAATTCCACTACCTTGACACTTTCTTCCTTAGACAAATGCTGGATGTGAACATGGGCCTTTGTTGCATAGGCAATCATAACATCACGCGCAATCATAGCGTACTCAGCCACCCCAGTCGCTCCACAGATATGAAAATGTTCCTTAGCGATGTTTTCGTTAAATCCAAGAATCCCATTCAAACCTGGATCTTCCTCATGAAGGCTGATAAAGGTATTGAGTTTTTTGGCTTCTTCCATGGCTTCTTTGACAACTTTACTACTTTCAAGTGGAATACCGTCATCAGAAAAACCAACGGCACCTGCTTCTAAGAGTGCCTTAAAGTCTGTCAAGTCTTGGCCATTAAAGTTCTTAGTAATGGTCGCAACTGTCTTGACATTAATCTTTTCCTTGGCAGCTGACTGGAGAACTTCTTGAAGAGTCTCTACATCCGAAATGGTTGGACTAGTATTAGCCATCATGACAACCGTTGTAAAACCACCTGCAGCAGCTGCCAGTGCACCAGTATGGATGTCTTCCTTGTGGGTTTGACCAGGTTCACGGAAATGAACATGAATATCAACTAGTCCAGGCGCAACTACAAGACCAGTAGCATCAAGCACCTCTGCTCCTTCTTCCTTGATTTCAGGGGCAATGTTGACAATTTTTCCATCTTGGACCAAAACATCACACACTTGATCCAAACCAGACTTGGGATCCATTACACGACCATTTTTGATAAGTAGCATCTGCTTTCTCCTTTATTCATAGAAATCAACTTGGGTATCCAATAATTTATCCCCATCATAAACAAACTTGGCTGAAAAGAAGGTTTTATCTTCTAAAAGCCACTCAACAAAAGTGTGATCACCCTCCCAAGTTGGCTTGCTCAAAACTTCATCATAGGGAACCCATTCCAGCGTCCCCTCATTGCAGTCAATCAAGTTACCCTCAAACTCCGTCACCTTAAAAACATAGGTGTACCAGTCTAAATCTGGTGTGAATTCTGGAAAAGTGATAACACCTTTTAGAACCGGCTTGGCTTTGAGCCCTGTTTCTTCGAGGATTTCACGCGCTGCACATTCCTGTGGAGTCTCACCTCGCTCTAGCTTTCCACCCACACCAATCCATTTGCCTTCATGGACATCGTTGGGCTTCTTATTGCGATGGAGCATGAGCAGTTCTTTTCCGTTATCAATGTAGCAAATAGTCGCTAACTGAGGCATATTTTCTCCTTATCTAAGCCAATCGATTGGCTCTTGTCCTGTCTCTTTTAAGAATGCATTGGCCTTGGAAAAAGGCTTGGAACCCCAAAATCCTCTATAAACCGATAACGGACTAGGATGGGCTGATTCGATAATCAAGTGGTGAGGATTGGTAACCAAGACCTTCTTCTTACGTGCATAAGCGCCCCAGAGCACAAAGACTACAGGTCTGTCTAGATTATTGACCACCTGAATCACAGCATCAGTAAAGGGCTCCCATATTAGCCCAGAATGACCATTGGCTTGCCCAGCAGGAACCGTCAAGCAAGCATTGAGAAGCAAGACTCCTTGCTCAGCCCAAGCTGTCAAATCATGGGATTTCTTAGCTCCGATGTCATCCGACAATTCTTTCAAGATATTTTGCAAGGACGGCGGAGCTGGGATAGCATCGGGTACAGAAAAACTCAAACCCTGCGCTTGACCTGGCCCGTGATAGGGGTCTTGCCCTAGAATCACCACCTTAACCTCTTCCAGATGAGTAGTCAAGAGAGCTTGAAAAACTTTTTCCTTAGGTGGATAGACAGTTCCCTGAGCATAGACCTGTTCCATAAATTGATTGATTTTCCCGAAATAACCTTCAGGTAATTGCTCCTTAATCAAAGCATGCCATGATGAGTGTTGCATCTTTTTCTCCTTTACCGTATCCATCTAAAAGCACGTTTTAATTCATCTATACCATTCTCAAAAAAGCATAGACCGTGTGCAAGTATAATCTTATCAGGTTTCCAGTTTAACATGCGGTAAAAGGAAACCTTTGCATCTATTTGTCTCCTAAAAAAAGTCATACGATAATCGATAGGAGTTTGTCCATCAGGAGCTGTTACACGGGCTAAACGATAGATTATTCTTCGGATTGGACTAGCTATCTTTTCCGGTTCAAAATTCTCTATAAGGTCCGTTACAATGAGTGTTTTAGTCGATTTATGAAAAAACACCACTTCTTCAATCACAGAACTTCCCTTAAAAATAAGTTGATCAATCTCATCAGACCATAAGTCAGGAGACTCATCTGCTAAGGGAGAATCAAATTCTACCTTGACATTCTGACTTTTCACTCTCTCTTCAACTCCTGGACTAGACCATGCTTGTGCATAAGGATATCTTTTTTTCCAATCTGCAATATAGGCGTAGTGAATCTTATTTGGTGAAATCAGGTAAGCGACTCTGCCCAAAGTATCCAGTTCAGTAAAGAGCTCCTCATTTGGCGCAATAGGAGAATGAATCCAGAGTTTTCCATCGTTTAACTTTATCACTGTCATACGTGTCTGAAAAGGTAGTTTGAAGACCTTCATATCCATTTGTATCAAGTCACCATCTGCTATCCAGATATTTTGATCAACTTCCTTTAGTGTATACAATGGTTCATAAAGAGAAAGTTCTGGTCTTGCCATCGTTTACTATTCCTTCGTTTTTACTGCTTCTATTATAGCAAAAAGTGGCTATCTAAACCACTTTTTACAGTTCTTATATATACTGTTATTGACCCTATTATTTGACATTAGTATTCACAGTATCAATCAGCCATTAAAAACTTTTCGATTGTATCAATAGCATAGGAAAGTTGATTATTTACAGACTTCATCCGTTCAAAATTAGCGTCCATATAGTAGAGTTCAGATAAGCCACCCCTAGGGAGAAAAAGTGAATAGTGGATATTCATCTTCTCTCGAGTACTTAACTCTATATGATTGCTTATGATATACTTTAACTCTTTTAACGAATTTACTTGAGCAACCACACCTTTTAACTGATACTGCTCGATGAGATTTAGTAAGTTATCAATCTCTTCAATGACTTTAATTTCCATATCAACACCTCTTAGGAAAATCACTACAAAGCATCTAAACAATCCAGCAAGTCTTGGTAAGAATGAACTTCATAAGTCGGCTGGGCTTGTGTGTGATTTTCGAGGTGATGAGGGTTGTACCAGATGGTGTCAATGTCAGCATTATTACCACCTTGAATATCAGCCGTTAAGGAATCTCCAATCATCAGCGTCTTTTCTTTGCTAAATCCTACAATTTGCTGACCGATTTTTTCATAGAATAGTGCATCAGGTTTTTGCGTTTGCAACTGCTCGGAGATAAAAACTTGGTTGAAATAGGGAGCCAGACCAGATTGAGCCAAACGCCCCGTCTGAATGGCAGTAATGCCATTTGTCGCAGCATACAAATCATAATCACGCTCGATGAGACTGTCCAAGAGTTCATGAGCTCCCGAAAGAGTTTGTCCCTGCTGAGCGAGATAAAATTGGTAACGCTGGGCAAGTAACCTACCGTCTTTTTCCTGTCCAAAATGAGCAAATAAACGAGAAAAGCGCGTGTTAACCAGTTCTTGTTTACTGATTTTCTTTTGATCCAAGTCCTTCCAGAGAGCCTTGTTCATAGGAACGTAGTATTCTTTATAGACTTGAATATCCGCAACTCCTTCTTCCTTTAGAAGTTGCGTCAAAGCCACATCCTCAGCAGCATCAAAATCAAGCAAAGTGTGGTCAAGGTCGAAGAGTAGAAATTTGTAGGGCATTGAGTTTCCTTTCTGAAAATTCATTAAGAATATTATAGCATAAATGAATCTTTGATTTATTGAGTTTCAAATACTTTTTACACTCACATTTTGACCGTGCTCAAGTGCAAATCTAAAACTAGTCAGCAAAACTTCTATTAAATCTTTTCCGGAACTCGTTATGAAATAATGCGATAAATTTGTTATATGCTCTGCGATATTATTTCCCCAAGGAGGAGTGAGTGACAAATCTTCAAAATCCCATATAACATCCTGAGGGAGAAATTTTTTCAACTCTTCTTGGATAGATAACAACTCCTCTATTCCTTTTTCAACAGATTCAAAAGGAACATCTCCCCAGTAAAGCTTATTCATTATTACTGGGTATCTACTTCCCCACTTATTATTCTCTAAGCGAACATAAATAGTCGAAAAGAATGAATTAAAAAGACTCCCTTCTCCTATAGTCCACCAATTATAACCAACCATTAACCCTACAGACATGGATATTCTCCTATTCATTTTTAATATTATTTAACGTCAACTAAAGTTTTATATTGATAGTATCTAAAACATACATTCATTCACCCCTACCCCAACTCATTGGCTATTCTGCTTTTTTCAAGTTTTCCCTTAACAATTCGTTTCCATAAAACAAGTGGATTCAAGCTATAAGATAGGCGTACGAGGAAATAATTAACCCATTCAATAAGGGCAAAAAGCTGTATTAGTGTGGCTATAATAGCCACTCGAACACTCTGTGTGTACCAGACAATAAAAGGAAAGCCTGAAATAAGTAAAACAAGGTCTAGTATTCTGAAACAACCATATAGTTTGGTAACAGTTCCACTTCCGAACTGAGGTTTCGACAGCCTTCTAATCAAAATTGCCCAATAGGTCGAGCCTTGAAGCAATATAAATGTCAGTAAAGACAAAGGATAAAGAATAGAGAGCAAACCATTCCAATCACCAAGCCTATTTTTCAAAAGGAAAAAACACAACCAAAAGGATAGAACGGCTGCAAGCTCTCCCAAGCAGAGGGACACCAACTCTTTTCTAACTTTCTCTTTTTGTATGCTCATCATCTCACCCATCTATCTATCATCCTATATCAGAAAAAAGCTATTCGAATCATTTTCTAGTCAACATTTCTCAGAATCAAGCTATTCTAAGCGTCGAACAACTCGATCGCTTTAATATATATGCAATTCTAAACTTAGAATTACTATAAACTAAATGTTTTCGTACTATTCTAAGTCTATGATAGCCTTAAATTTTAATTTTTGAAGCATTCTAAAGCTAGAAGAGCTTAAAAATCACGAGAACTAAAGCACTTCAACTAGTTATTCTTACAATTTTTCTGATGAGCTTTGAGTTTTTTCAGAGCCCAATCATAGTGACTGGAAGTGGCACTCACAAAGTAGGAACCTAGACTTGTCCCTCCTGTCCACTTATAAATACCTTTGGTAAAGAGTTGGTCATTGCTGAAGCCTTCCATCAACTCTAAAACCTCTTCATGCGATTGCTCTAGTAGTTTGGTCGCTTCTTCTAAAGACGTTTTCTGGTGCTTCTTCCAAATAGCGACATTCATTTCCCCATAAGTTTTCCAATTATAAGGTTCGGGGAGAAAAGGTCTTTCATGACCCTTTTGATTGGAATGTACCCAGGTCAAAAGTAACTGATGCCATTCATAGAGATGGATCAGGACATCCCGCAGATTTTTATCTCTTTTCCAGTGAGCTTCTTTTTTCTTTTGGTCTTTTGAAAAATCAAAAGGAGTCTGTAGCTCCTCTTCACTTAACTGAGAAATTAAGAGATTAAGTTTTTCATAGTTTTCCTTAGAGGCTAACACTAGCTCCTCTTTAGTTTTTGGTCTAGTCACAGGATTTCTCCCTTCATTTTCTAGTAGTTTAAGGTGTTTTCTTACTTCATTATACCATAATCAAAAAGCAGTTCTTCATTTTAAGAAAAACTGCTTCTACTAACTATTTTTTATGCTTATAGTCACTACTTTATATATAAATCTTTAAAGAGACCATCTACTTCTGCTATCTGACAGAGCAAGTGGGATAGTTCTTGGTAGTCTTCTTTTAAACACGAAAGGTGGGCTTGGCCAAATAGAGTAGCCAATTCCTCTTTTAATCTTGCCCCTTCTGAATCATGAACTTTTAAGAACTTACTGAGATAGAGATTTCGAACAGCCGCAAGTTTGAAGCTGAAATACTGATGCAATTGTTTTTGTTCTGTATTTAAGCCGTTTTCAGCAACTGCTTTTGCATAGCATTCCAAAACACCGTTTTGGTCATTCAAATATCGATTCTTCATAATCCTTGCTGTTTCCTGATAGATTTCAGTCTGACTCGGACTCTTGACCTTCTTAAAATTTCCCCACATGGAGTAAGATCCACGCTTATAGGCAATAGTCTCTGCCTTCCAGGCTTCTAATATATCATTAAAAGCAACCTTCATACAGGCAAAACCAGCTGGATCGTGCAAATAGAGATACCGATCATCAATGTCATACACGGTTATGAAGTGATCCACACCATAAAGGATTGTATGATTGGGATTGTAGGTCAGATGCCCCATATCAAGAGGCCCCAGTACGACAGGTCCATTGGACAGAAAGGTTTCCAACTTTCTTCTAATCTCTTCCAAATCTACTTCCGCTCCATCCTTTAGATAGAAGTTTTCATAGTCAAACCCTAGTATTTTTAAGGAATGAGAGATGGAAAGATCTGGCATTCCATTATCAAAAAATACTAGAGGGTGTTGTTCATCTTCCTTTACGATACTAGCGCCATTGCCCATTACCATGATTGCCTCTAAAAACTCTGCTTTAAAGTCATAACCATAGGCATCCAGTGCCATTGCCAATGAATAACTATAGCAAAGTGATACATCTCCAAAATACATCTGCATATTCCTGCCTCCTTATCTTCTATGGGACTATTATACCGAGAAAACTATTTACATGCCCCATAAAATTCAAGCAAAAAATATGGTTTGTTTGTTTACAGACATGAATGTCAACAATTAAAAACTCTGTAGAGATTCTTTCTACAGAGTTAGGTTTGCATCTTTATAAAATGTCAGAAAATGATCTAGTACTTAATCACTGGTATCCAGAGTTCCATTTGATAGTCAGGTGACGACATGTCTCCTTCAGTATAGACTTCAAAGTCTGGTGCTCCTGAGTGGCGATAGCCTGTTTCAGGGAAAAAGACCTCCAAGACATATTTCCAAGCATGGTGAATGCTAGCTGGTATAGGACCTTTGACTGGTACGATAGCATATTCAGCGGCTGGGACATCTTTGATGGACAGACCTAGTTCTTCTGCTTTCGCTTTATCCGTCACATCATAAGCAGCCATATAGTTGATGATTTCACCTTCTTTGACATCCGAACAGATGCCGAAGGATTGGCCACTACCTAGACTCTCTAGGCTTTCCAAGCTGTAATTGTTATAGAGATTCTCCCAAGCAGACGGGCATTTGCTATTGTCAATAGCTTCCAATAGGATACCTGCAACGGTAAATGCAGGCTTCTTTTGAATCTTGATATCCATGTTCTTTCCTCCTGTGATTTTTAAGGATAATTGAAGTCTAGGAAAAACCCGATAAGGTTTTCCATTTCGAACTTCTGAGGGAGTTGCCCTATGGAATTTCTTGAATGCTGCGCTGAAGGCGTCAGCAGACTCATAGCCGTATTTGAGTGCTATGTCAATGACTTTCTCAGAGCCTTCCCGCAAGTCTATCACAGCTTCTGACAGCCTGCGATTGCGCAAGTATTCTGCTAAAGTCATATCTGCTAGAATAGAAAAGAGCCTGCTAAAGAGAGCATAAGAATAGACCGATAGCTGCTGAAATTTCTGCAAATCCACTTCTGCGTCCAGCTTACTTTCCAGATATTCCATGGTTCGATTGAATTGATGCATCATATTCTTTTTCACCTCGCAAAAAATACTAAGGCCGTTAAAAGCAAAGTGGAAATTGGAAAATTGACGGAGGGGCTCCTGCTCCGAGAAAATTTTGTCTTTTCACACAGCTTCTAGGCCATGTTCAATTCTAACTATAGTCTAACAGATCTAAGATACTTCCGCCCTAGAATTTTTGTACAAGATTTAGAGGGGGATTCTACAACCTATCCCGCAGCTTCTCCACAAAGAGATAAGCCGCTGGGCAGGTCAGGGTATTTTTAATTGTCAGATGATTAATCTGATGAATCTTCTTACGGTCTGTATGAGGAAACTCTCGGCAGGCCTTGGGACGGACATCGTAGATCGAGCAGAGATTGTCTCCACCTAAAAAAGGACAAGGCATAGCCTTGAAAACCTTGTCACCGTCTTCGTCTACCTGCAGAAATTCCTCTTCAAAAGCCGGCAGCTTCATCTTGAAATACTTGGCAATACGGACAATATCGGCTTCCTTAAAGTCTGGACCCAAAGTCTTGCAACAGTTGGCACAGGCAGTGCAATCAATCTCAGCAAAGACTTCTTGGTGAATCTGCTGCGCAATCTTATCTAAGTTTTTAGGAGGTTTTTTCTTTAGATTAGCTAACACTTTGCGGTGCTCCTTCTGCTTTTGCAAGGCTAGCTGATGGTAATACTCAATATCAATCTCTTTAGACATATTTTCTTTCTAATTCAAGTGTTTTTGTCTATTATACCATAAACACTGTCCCCTTTTTGCCCCCTGAACAGAAAAAACCCTTCGGAAAAAATCCGAGGGGCTAAAAACATTGTTAAATCAACGATTATTTTTTAAGGTTGTAGAATGATTTCAATCCACGGTATTCTGCTACTTCACCAAGTTGGTCTTCGATGCGAAGCAATTGGTTGTATTTAGCGATACGGTCTGTACGTGAAAGTGAACCAGTCTTGATTTGTCCTGCGTTTGTTGCAACTGCGATATCAGCGATTGTTGAATCTTCAGTTTCACCTGAACGGTGTGATACAACGGCAGTGTAACCAGCTTCTTTCGCCATTTCGATAGCGTCGAATGTTTCAGTAAGAGTACCGATTTGGTTAACTTTGATAAGGATTGAGTTAGCAGCACCTTCTGCAATACCTTTTTCAAGGTAAGAAGTGTTTGTTACGAAGAAGTCGTCACCAACCAATTGAACTTTACCACCAAGACGTTCAGTAAGAGCTTTCCAACCGTCCCAGTCGTTTTCGTCCATACCATCTTCGATAGTAATGATTGGGTATTTGTTTACCAATTCTTCAAGGTAGTCGATTTGTTCTGCAGCAGTACGTACAGCAGCGCCTTCACCTTCGAATTTAGTGTAGTCGTAAACTTTACGTTCTTTATCGTAGAATTCTGATGATGCACAGTCAAATCCGATAAATACGTCTTTACCAGGAACATATCCAGCAGCTTCGATCGCAGCAAGGATAGTTTCAACACCGTCTTCAGTTCCTTCGAAACGAGGAGCGAATCCACCTTCGTCACCTACGGCTGTTTCCAAACCACGAGATTTAAGGATTTTCTTAAGAGCGTGGAAGATTTCAGCACCCCAACGAAGAGCTTCTTTGAATGATGGTGCACCAGCAGGTACGATCATGAATTCTTGGAAAGCGATTGGAGCGTCTGAGTGAGAACCACCGTTGATGATGTTCATCATTGGAGTTGGAAGAACTTTAGTGTTGAATCCACCAAGGTAGCTGTAAAGTGGGATTTCAAGGTAGTCAGCAGCAGCACGAGCTACAGCGATAGACACACCAAGAATTGCGTTTGCACCCAATTTACCTTTGTTAGGAGTACCGTCAAGTGCGATCATAGCACGGTCAATAGCTTGTTGGTCACGTACATCGTAGCCGATGATAGCTTCAGCGATGATGTTGTTTACGTTGTCAACAGCTTTTTGTGTACCAAGACCACCGTAACGAGATTTGTCACCGTCGCGAAGTTCAACTGCTTCGTGTTCACCAGTAGAAGCTCCTGATGGAACCATACCACGTCCGAAAGCACCTGATTCAGTATAAACTTCTACTTCAAGTGTTGGGTTACCGCGTGAGTCTAGGACTTCGCGAGCGTAAACATCAGTAATAATTGACATTTTTTACTCTCCTTTGAGTTAAATTTTTTACACCTCTATGATACCTTAAAAATAAGCGTTTTTCAAGAAAAAACGTTATCTTTGTGCAAATTTTCCTTAACTTTATAAAGTAATCGCTTTCTTTTGTCTGTTTTCTTGCGATTTTTGTGATATACTGTTTTTATGACAGATTTATCAAAACAACTACTAGAAAAAGCTCATGGTGGGCCGAAATTAAACCCTGACGAACAACGCCGCTATCTCGGCACTTTCGAGGAAAGAGTTCTTGGCTACGCGGATGTCAGCACTGCCAATAGTCCTGAATTAGAACATGGATTTTTCTCTATTTTAGAGGGTTTTCAAGAAAAGGTAGAGGCACTTTTTGTGAAGATTTCACCAAATATCGAGTTTGACAAACAGGTCTTTTACTTAAAACAAGCAAAGGAAAGCAACTGTCAGGCGACTATTGTTTCAGATGATCATATCACCTCTCCTTTCGGTCTTGTCATTCATACAAATGAACCTGTTCAAGTAGACGAAAAGGACCTTAGACTTGCATTTTCAAGTCTTTGGGAGGAGAAAAAGGTAGAGGCCCCTAGAAAATCTATTTGGAAGAAATGGTTTGGTTAATCCTTCCTCAAATTTAATAAACGGCCAATATTAGTAGCTGTGTGCTCCAAATAGAGACTTGCATTTTTCAAACTGTCTTCCAAAGGTTCGCTTTTCTCTAAAATGGAAAAGGCAGCTTCTATATTTTCAAATGGTAGGGGAGGCAAATCGTTAGAAAGACTACCGCAAATAGCGATAACTGGAACTCCTTCAGGAGTTCTTTTTGCTACACCGATAGGAGCTTTTCCAACAAAGCTTTGACTGTCCAGTCTACCTTCTCCAACGATAACCAAGTCGGCCTCTGCAACCTTCTTGTCAAAGCCAATCAAATCCAAGCAAGTGTCAATCCCAGATACGATACTGGCCTCAGCAAAGGCACACAGCCCAGCCGCAATCCCACCGCCGGCTCCTGCTCCTTTAAGAGACAGGGTTGATTGTGAAAATTTTTCATAGAACTCCTGTATAGCCAGATCTACTGTCTCAAACAAAGCAGGTTCCAAGCCCTTTTGTTTTCCAAATGTATAGGTTGCCCCTTGATGACCACATAGAGGGCTCACGACATCTGCTAAAATTCGGATTTTCACATCTTCAGGAATCCTAGACAACTTGCTATTTGAAACTGCCTCGAACTCAAACAAAGTCTGACCGCAAGCTGGCAATTCTTTTCCATTCTTATCATAAAAACGATAACCTAAACCAGTAGCAATGCCTATTCCACCATCATTACTAGCCGTACCACCTACACCGATATAGATTTCTTTCATCCCTTGATCAATGAGATGGCGAATCAACTCTCCGATACCTCTGGTTTGGATGTGAAGGGGATTTCGTTTCTCCCGCGGAATCTTTCCAAGACCAACCAAGTCAGCAACTTCAAAGAGCGCTATTTGACCTTTTTGAAAATAGCGCATTGATTCTTTTAGGCCAAAAGGTCCTGTCACTTGGAACCATTTTTCTTCTAGTTCAAGAGAATGTCGAATAGCGTCTACGGTTCCTTCCCCACCATCGCCTACAGGGCAAAGCAGACATTCTACATCTGCTATCGATTTTTGGAATCCTCTTTTTATAGCTTGAGCGACCTCTTCTGCCGTCAAACTTTCTTTAAAAGAATCGGGTGCAATTACAATTTTCATAGTTCCCTCTCATTCTAAGAAATCAATCAAAGGTAGAACTTCCAAAAAATCCCTCGTATCTACATGACAAGCTATCTCAGCTTTTACGACTTCTTTGGCACAAAAGGCTACACCACGTCCTGCTGACTTTAACATCAAGAGGTCGTTGGCACCATCACCGATAGCAATCGTTCTTTCTTTGGGGAGTTTTAATTCTTTTCTCCATTTCTCAAGAGCAGCTTGTTTTTCTTGGGCTGTCACAATTTCACCAACTAATTTACCTGTTAAAAAGTCATCTCTGACTTCCAACTGGTTGGCGGAGAAATAGGAGATACCAAGGGATTCTGCTAATCTCTCAACTATTGGTGCAAATCCACCAGAAACTAGACCGACTAGAATACCATCCTTTTGAAGTACGGAGATAAATTCTTGAGCATTTTTGGACAGATGAATGGATTTGAAGACAGTATCAAAGACCGAAATCGGAAGACCTTCTAACAAAGCCACTCTCGCTCGTAAGCTTGTTTCAAAGTCCAGTTCGCCTCGCATTGCCTGGCTTGTAATCTGCGATATTTCTTCTTCACAACCTGCTTCTTTTCCTAGAAGATCAATCACTTCCTCTTCTATCAGGGTGCCATCAACATCCATAACACAGAGCCCCATTACTTGAGTCATCACTTCTCCTCTTTTCTAAACAGCCCAAAAATCGTATGAAAGAATCATACGATTTTATCTATTAGTTGACTAGACTATGGTACAAGTCAAGATAAGACTTGCAAGCTGTATCCCATGAGAAATCGCATTCCATAGCTTGTTTTTGTAGATTTCTCCAAACGTCCGGCTGGTACTTATAAACATCCAAGGCTGTTTGGAAACTCCAGTTAAGCCAGTAAGGTGTTAAATTGTCGAAGCTAAATCCAGTACCAGTTCCTTCGATCGGATTGAAGGATTGAACTGTATCTCTTAGTCCGCCAACCTCATGAACCAAAGGTAGAGTTCCATAACGCATCGCCATCATTTGAGACAAACCACATGGTTCAAAACGGCTCGGCATGAGGAAGAAATCACAAGCTGCGTAAATTTCTTGAGCAAGTTTGACGTCAAAAGTGATATTTGCTGATAGCTTGTCAGGATAGACTTGAGCAAACCATGAGAAGGAATGTTCAAAAGCAGGATCTCCTGTTCCTAAAAGAACGATTTGAACGTCCTCTTGCAAGAAACGATGCAAGCTTTCTACCACAACATCAAAGCCTTTTTGGCGTGTCAATCGAGAGACAATCCCAACTAGTGGAACATCTGCTCGCACAGGCAACCCAACTCTCTCTTGCAATTTTGCTTTGTTTTGAGCTTTTCCAGACAAATCTTCCTTATCAAAATGATAGTCTAAAAGTGGGTCTGTTTGAGGATTATAAAGATCTGCGTCAATACCATTAACTATACCTGAAACCTTACCTGACTCCATCCGAAGAATCTGATCCAAACCGCAACCAAACTGACTGGTCATAATCTCGTGCGCATAGCTAGGGGAAACGGTTGAGACACGATCCGCGTAGAGAATACCAGCTTTCATCCAATTGAGACAATCATTCCAGCGAAGGGTGCCATCAGCATAGCGTTCAAACCCAACACCAAACAAATCCCACAACATCCCTTCAGAAAATTGACCTTGAAATTCCAAATTATGAATGGTTAAAACGGTTCTGATACCTTGATATGCCTGAATCCAATGGTATTTTTCTTTTAACAAGAAGGGAATCATGGCTGTGTGGTAATCATGAACATGGAGAAGGTCAGGGATAAAGCTGATGCTTTCCATGGCTTCAAGAGCAGCCAGTTGGAAAAAGGCAAAGCGTTCACCGTCGTCAAAATCACCGTACACATGACCACGGAAGAAATAATACTGATTGTCAATGAAGTAGAAAGTAACACCATTCAAGACCGTTTTCTTAATACCACAGTATTGTCTACGCCATCCCACACTAACTTCAAAGTGGAGAACATCCTCTATCTGGTCACCGAACTTAGCTTCTACCATATCATAATAAGGCAAGAAAACTGCAACTTCGTGCCCCGCTTTTACAAGTGATTTGGGAAGTGCGCCAATAACATCGCCCAACCCACCTGTTTTTGAAAAGGGTGCTCCTTCTGCCGCTACAAATAAAATTTTCATGAATAAATATCCTCTGTTACTGTTTCACCCTTCTTCACTACAACTGGATGTTCTGCTGTGCCTCGAATGACAACACCGTCCGCAACCTCAACTCCCTTGTCTAGAATGGCAAATTCAACTTGGGCACCTTGCCCAATCACAACACGAGGGAATAAAATGCTGTCTTTCACCACACTATCTTTGTGAACATAAATGTTACGAGATAGGACTGACTGAACTACTTGACCCTCAATGATACTACCAGAAGCAAACTGAGAAGTACTTACTTTTGAAGTATTCGCATAGTAGGTTGGTTCTTCATTCTTAACTTTGGTATAAATTTTTTGATTTGGTGAGAAGAGTGAGTAGAACTTTTTAGATTCAAGCATATCAATATTTGCTTGATAATAAGACTGAACAGAATGAATGTTTGCTAAGTATCCTGTGTATTCGTAAGCAAAAGCTCCTTCTTTTACAGCCAAATCGCGAAGAACATAGCGCAACTTTTCAGGATATTCTTTCTGAGCCTCTTCTTCAAGTCGTTCAATCAACCAAGGGGTATCCACAACAAAGATATCTGTAGACATGTTGAAGAGTTCGTCCGTAGATTTGTTATCAAAGAGTTTGTGCGAACGAACATGGTCAGTTTCATCGATTTCCAAGATAGCATTCACATCTGAAATGTCTTTCTTTGGAAGTTTCTTATATACAACTGTGATCGGACCATTCGTTGTATTGTGTAGGTGGAAGACTTGATTCAAGTCAATATTCACTAATACATCACAGTTAATCGAAACGGTTTGGTTTGAACCCGAACGTCTCAAGTAGGTAAGAAGCTGTTGGTAATACTCTTTTCCAACTGTACTGCTTTCAACACGAGTATTGTAAATTCCTAGATAGTAGTGACTTAGAAGGGTTGACAAGCCCCACTCACGACCTGAACGGATATGGTCGAAAACTGAGCTGATATTATCTTGTTGGAAAATACCAAAGATACTACGAACACCTGCATTTGCAAGACTGGAAAGGGGGAAGTCAATCAAACGGTATTTCCCACCGAAAGGCAAGCTAGCTACCGGACGGTGTTCTGTTAACGTTGACATATCATGAAAACCAACTGTGTTTCCTAAAATGGCTGAATATTTATCAATCTTCATCTGTTGCTACCCCCACTACTTCATTGTATCCTACTACTTGTACTTCGTCAGTTCCGTCAATCTCTACGTCGTCTGCAATAATGGCGCCCTCACCAATAATAGCACGAGTAATCTTTGCTCCATGGCCAATAATAGCCCCACTCATGATAACAGAATCAACGACCTCAGCACCTTCACGTACTTGTGCTTCTGTTGAAAGAATCGAACGTTTAACAGTTCCATCTACAAAACAGCCATCCACGACCAATGAATCTTCAACGTGAGCATGCGCACCAAAGTAGTTTGGTGGTGAGATCAAGTTTCTTGAGTAAATTTTCCACTGACGATTGCGACTATCCAAGGCGTTTTCTGGTGAAATGTACTCCATATTGGCTTCCCAAAGTGACTCAATTGTACCAACGTCTTTCCAGTAGCCATTAAATTCATAAGCATAGACACTTTCACCAGACTCGAGATAGTTAGGGATAACGTTCTTACCAAAGTCTGACATATCCACATTGCTCTTTTCAGCAGCAACAAGCATATTGCGAAGCCGTTTCCAGTCAAAAATATAAATCCCCATAGAAGCCTTTGTAGACTTAGGTTGAGCAGGTTTTTCTTCGAATTCAACGATACGGTTATTGGCATCTGTATTCATGATACCGAAACGGCTAGCTTCTTTGAGCGGTACGTCTAGGACAGCTACTGTCAAACTGGCATTATTATCCTTATGGGACTGAAGCATATCATCGTAGTCCATCTTGTAGATGTGGTCACCAGAAAGAATCAAAACATACTCAGGATTAACACTGTCGATGTAGTCAATGTTTTGGTAGATAGCGTGACTAGTCCCTTCAAACCAACGGTTTCCTTCGCTGGCTGAATAAGGTTGTAAAATAGAGACACCTGAATTGATACCATCCAATCCCCAGCTAGAGCCATTTCCGATATGGTTATTCAAAGCAAGAGGTTGGTACTGCGTAATCACACCAACATTATGGATTCCAGAGTTTGCACAGTTGGAAAGAGCAAAGTCAATGATACGGTAGCGCCCACCGAATTGCACTGCCGGTTTGGCAATGCTTTGAGTGAGTTTTCCGAGACGTGTTCCTTGCCCACCCGCAAGGATCAAAGCTAGCATTTCATTCTTCATTTTCTACTCCTTTATAAAGACATGTGAACGTTAAAATCGAAAGAAGGTCGGAAGTCAAACTTTTTTATAAAAATAATAGGAAATCCATTTCTCTTGTGTTTCAAGTCCAATACAAGTACATCCGTTTTTAAAATCTAAAAAATTGTAATCAACAGCCCATCATTCTTTTTTCTTAGCTGGTTTCAAACGACGCTTGATCTTCCAGATGCTTGCTCCCATGGCAGGCAAGGTAAAGGTCAAAGTCTGCTCATAATCTTTCCATAAGCCTTCTTGAGTCTGAACTGTTTGATTGTGCTCTTTCCACACACCTCCCCATTCTTCTAGTTCTGTATTCCAAACTTCTTCGTAAATACCTGCAACAGGTAAACCAATCGTAAAGTCCTTGCGTTCAACTGGTGCCATGTTAAAGACACAGACTAACATTTCGTCCTTCTTGCCCTTACGAATAAAGGAAAGGACACTCTGATCTCTATTATCAGCATCGATAATCTCGATACCATCATAACTAGTATCAATTTCCCACAGACAGCGATGGTCTTTATAGAATTGATTGAGTTGTGAAGTAAAATGCTTCATCTTGGCATTCATCGGATCTTCTAGATTAGACCATTCCAACTGCTCCTCAGACTTCCACTCTAGGAATTGCCCGTACTCACTACCCATGAACAAGAGTTTCTTACCTGGATGACAAATTTGATAGGTGTAGAGGTTGCGCAGACCAGCGAACTGATTGTAGCGATCTCCCCACATCTTATGCATCATACTCTTTTTGCCATGAACAACTTCATCGTGTGAGAAAGGTAGGAGATAGTTTTCATTGAAAACATACATAAAGCTGAAAGTCACAAGATTAAAGTCATACTTGCGATAAATCGGATCTTCCTCGTAGAAACGGAGAATGTCGTTCATCCAGCCCATATTCCATTTATAGTCAAATCCAAGGCCACCCATTTCTTTCATACCAGTAATCTTTGTCGCTGATGAACTTTCTTCTGCAATCATCATGATGTCTGGATGAGCTAACTTAATCACTGTGTTTAACCGTTGAAGGAAATAATAACCCTCGTAGTTAAGGTTTCCACCATCTTTGTTTGGAGTCCAAGGAGCATTATCATAATCTAGATACAGCATATTGCTCACTGCATCGACCCGAATACCATCTAAGTGGTAAAAATCAATCCAAAATTTAATACTTGAAATCAAGAAAGATTGGACCTCATTTTTCCCGAGGTCAAAATTCAGAGCACCCCAACCATAGTTATGAGCCTTGTTGTGATCTTGGTATTCAAAAGTTGGTGTACCGTCATAATATGCCAAGGCATCATCATTAATGGTGAAATGACCTGGAACCCAGTCTACGATAACACCAATGTTATTTATATGACACTCTTCAACGAAATCTTGGAATTCCTCAGGTGTACCATAGGAATGTTCAAAAGCAAAGTAACCCATAAGCTGATAGCCCCAGCTCAATCCAAGTGGGTGAGCCATTAAAGGCATGAACTCAATATGTGTATAGTTCATCTCAACTAAGTATGGAATCAACTCGTCTTTCAGTTGCGAAAACGTATAGGGACTACCATCTGGATTTCTCTTCCAAGACCCTGCATGAGCCTCGTATATATTAACTGGTCTCTCGAAAAATCCCAGACGTTTGCGACGTGCTAGCCAAAGGCCATCTTTCCATTTCTTTTCACGGATATTGGTCAGAACTGCTCCTGTACCCGGTCTAGCTTCAAAATAAACTGCCAAAGGATCAATCTTCATAATCTGGTGACCATTTGCACGCGTGATATGATATTTATAAATCTGACCTTCCTGAGCTTGACTCGTAAAGACTTCCCAAACACCTGCTTCATTACGAACCATGGGAATCTGATTCTCAACCCAATCGGTAAAATCACCAACTAGATGAACTGCTTGTGCATTTGGGGCCCAAACCCTAAAGGTATAGCCTATTTCTCCGTTTTTCTCCTCTCTATGCGCTCCTAAATAATGCTGGAGGTGAAAGTTCTCACCTGTAGTAAAGGTTCTTAATGCTTCTTGATTATTCATTCAATCCCCTTTCTTTTGTAAGCGTTTTCTATAATTCTATTATACACTCTTTTAAGATAACTTTCAAGTAATTTACGAAGGAAATCATATTTTTTTATGAAAGTCTTCAAAAAATTACCTAGCATTTTAAAAAAGATATCCAGAAAATAGAACACGAAACAATTTCCATATATTTTTTTATTATAATACCAGAATATTCGTTTTTTATCAATTTTCTACTGTATTTTTTTAAAAAAATAAAACCAGGAAGTTATTTTCCTGATTTTATAAATTATCTCACATCAAAAACAATGGATTTAACATTTGTCATCGCTTCGATACTATATTTAATTCCTTGCACTCCTGCACCAGAACCTTTTACACCAAGGAATGGGAAATTATCTGGTCCACGTTGTGTTTTATTATTAATATGAACGGTACCAACTTCAAGTTTCTCAGCAATTTCAAATGCCTTCTTAAAGTCATTTGTAAAGACTGAAGATTGAAGACCGAATTCTGATTCATTAGCAATTTCAAGTGCTTCATTGGCATCTGCAACTCGAATAATTGGGAGAACAGGTCCAAATGGTTCTTCCCAGGCTAATTTCATGTCTCTTGTGACATAATCAAAAAGTCCTGGCCAAATGAGATTATTCTCACGTTTGATTGGGCTGAGCGCTTTAGCACCCTTTTCTTGAGCGTCTTCAATCAATCCCCAGATGAAATCAGCTGAAGCATTATCAATAACAGGTGTGATATCTGCATTGTCAAATGGATCACCGACCGTTAGCTTAGCAACTTCGGCTTGGAGCAATTCAGCCAATCTGTCTGCTACGCTTTCCACAACCAAAACACGTTTGATAGCAGTACAACGCTGACCAGAGTAGCTAAAAGCACCACCTACGATTTGCTTAGCTGCATTTTCTAAATCTGCATCTTCTAAAACAATTGCTGCATCTTTTCCACCAAGCTCAAGCATAATCGGGCGCATACCAGCTAAACGACCGATACGCTCACCAATCGGTGTTGAACCTGTAAAGTTAATGAAGTTCACTTCCTTGTGTTCGATGATGTAGTCTCCGATTTCAGAACCACGTCCAGTGATGGTGTTAAAGACACCTGCTGGGATTCCGGCTTCGTCAAATGCTTTAGCCAACAAGAGACCAGAAATAGATCCTTGTGTTGGTGGTTTAAACATAACGACATTTCCGGCAATCAATGCCGGAGCAATCTTAGATCCAGAAAGGTTTACTGGGTAGTTAAATGGCGCGATAGCTAACACCACTCCAACTGGCTCACGACGAACAACGGCTAGTTTATTTTTACTTGCAACTTCAAAACCGCCACCTTCCATTGCTTGTCCAGTGATACGGAGACCTTCCTCAGCAGCAAAACGAATCAATTCTGCTGTACGTACTACTTCTCCAATGGCTGCTTTAATCCCTTTTGCAACCTCTTTAGCAAGAATGGTACCAATTTTTTCTTTATCACGTTCCAAAATGTCTGCTGTCTTATGCAAATAAGCTGCACGCTCAACGGGTGCTAAATCACGCCATGCTGGGAGAGCTGCACGCGCAGCTTTCATAGCCTCATCTACTTCAGCCTGACTCATAGCAGGTACTGTACCCAGCTTTTCTTGATTGATGGGAGAATAGATGGCAATTTCATTCTCTGATGATTTCCATTTTCCATTCACTAAATTCTGATAATGTGTCAAATTCTCTTCCTCCTGAAAATGATTAAAACTTATTTTATCAAATTTTCAGAAAATTACAACCCCTTTTTGGAAAATATTGATATTTTTTTCACAAACTTGATTCTTCAAATTATTTGAAATTTATTCCTATTAGATATTGGTTTTTAAATAAAAATCAAAAAAGGTCTAGTTTTAACTAAACCTTTTTGCTGCATTTACTATGAAAGTACCTTCAAGAGTGCAACGCTGATATCATCAATCACATTAGACTCTTTAGAACGACTATTGGACACCAGCATTTCAAGATTTCCCGCATTTTTAAAGTAGAAGGAAGTTCCCTTAGCATTGAATACCACCAATAAGTGCTCTGCTCCACCGTGAATTTCGTAAACAATCCATCCACTATTTTCAGCAGCTGTATGGACGAAGACATGACGATAAACTTCTTCGTATGTAGGATAAGAGAAAGCACGTGTTTGTGTTTTTACGCGAATAATCTGGCGAATAAAGTCAATGCTTTCTTGTCTCTCATTGATTAAATCCCAGTTGACCTGGTTGACACTATCTGGAGCATTGTAGCTGTTCATGGCCCGTTCTCTATCTGCCGCAGTCAGCTCGCCATTTTCTCCAGTAGCAAGGAGTTTGGTGCGACCAAATTCTTGCCCCAGCTCTATAAAGGACATCCCTTGCATAAGAATGCTCATGGCTGTTGCTGTCTCAACCTGACGCATAATCTTATCTGAACTGTGATCTGGATGAAGGGTTACTAACAAATCATGCAAGTTGTAATTATCATGGGCTTCCACATAGTTAAGAACTTGGTTTGGACTAAGATATGAACCCAACTCTCGGCTACCAAGAATAGCTTTGGCTACAATAGGTTCTGTAGCAGCACCGCTAACAAATCCTGCCTTGATTGAGCCATAAACTTCTCCTCCTTTGATGGCATCACGCTGATCATCGTTGAAGAATCCAATATTTGGCATCTGGTAGGCATTGTCCTTCTTGGCCTTGTCATAAGGTGCAAGACCAGTCCCCATATCCCAACCTTCTCCGTAAGTGATAATACGTGGATCAACTTCATCAAGTGCCCAACGAATCGCCTGCATGGTTTTGACATCATGAATTCCCATCAAGTCGAAACGGAAACCGTCAATATTGTATTCTTTCACCCAATAAAGGAGTGAGTCAATCATATACTTGCGGTACATTTCGTGTTCGCTTGCGGTTTCATTTCCAACACCTGTTCCGTTTTGGAAGGTTCCATCTGGATTCATACGATAGTAATAATCAGGAACAGTTGTTTGGAAAGGTGCATCGACCGTTGAGAAGGTATGGTTGTAAACGACATCCATAATGACACCGATTCCCGCATCATGATATGCCTGAATCATGGTCTTGAGGTCTCGAATAACCTGTCCAGGATCATCTGGATTGCTAGAGAAACTTGGTTCTGGTGCATTGTAGTTTTGAGGATCATAGCCCCAGTTATAGGTTACATTTCCATCCTCATCATATTCCTTATGGCGATCAAAGATTGGTTGAAGCTGAACATAATTACAGCCGAGTTCTTTGATATAGTCAAAGGCAGTTGCTTGACCATACTGGTTAACTGTTCCAGTCTGGGCAGCCCCAAGGAAGGTCCCTCGAAGGTTTTCTGAAACTCCAGATGTCGGCGATTTTGTAAAATCACGAATGTGCATCTCACAGATAACGGCTTTACATGGATTTTCCAAACGCCAATGAGCATCTGTCCCATGTTTGACTTCGAATCCTTCTACCTGTCTATCTTGCTGAGAGAGGATGACAGAACGTTTTCCATCAGGACTTGTAGCGATAGTGTATGGGTCTCGTGTCAAGGTCTGGTGGTGTGGAAACTCAATCTGATACTGATAAGCTTTACCTGCAAGATTTTCATCCAGGTCTACACTCCAAACACCAATGGTATTGTACTTATGACTGTATGAATAGCTATTCCCTCGCTTTAGATTAAAGGTTTTCCAAATCGGCGCGTCGTTACTTGTATTTTCATAAACGACCACTTGGACTGCTGTAGCTGTGGGAGCCCAGAGTTTAAAGCTTGTCTGGTATTCTGAGATACTATAACCCAACTCTCCTTGGTATCCCCAATGATGATCAAAACTTTCACTGTGAAAAGCTTTATCAAAAGCAAACGGGTTTCGATCTTTATAGAAAGGACTTGCAATGGCAGGATTTTCAGAATAATAAACCGTCTCATCACCATCTAAGATCCAAACCTCAGTCAACAGTGGATAATAGTTAAACCGTAGGAGATAGTCTTTTGTCTTACCATCTATTTCAGCAGAAAAGGTCAAAGTATCGAGCCTTTCTGCACTTGTGACTGTAAAGGAGAATTTTGCTCCAAAATAGTCATTTTCATAATACAAATTTTCTTTAACATCTGCCTGTTTTCTACTGAATGAACAAGCATCATAATCCACATTTTTTCGGTGAAAATGGATGACTACAGGGTAACTATACATTTCTTTTCCTAATTCCTAATTTTAATTTTTAAGTCATGCTGAAGAATTTAACGGGAATTTCAGCACAATATAGAATAGCTTTAATAGATATAAAAACACACCAGGAGAGATAGTTCCAGACTATCTAACATCTAGTTTTCAACTATTCCTTACAAACTTTCTAGCCAGGCCTCATCTCGAACTTCGATACCAAGTTCTTGTGCTTTTTGGAGCTTGCTTCCTGCATCTGCTCCTGCTACGACAAGATTCGTTTTCTTAGATACACTGCCTGTGACCTTGGCACCGAGGCTTTCGAGTTTATTTTTGGCTTCTGAGCGTGTGAGACGTTCCAATTTACCAGTTAATACAATTGTCAAACCTGACAAGGCCGCATCTGCCACTACTGTCTGTCCTTTGTAGTCCAGATTGACTCCAGCTTCTTTCAACTCGTCTAAGAGAATATTCGACCCTTCTGTAGCAAAATAAGTCTGAAGGCTTTGTGCAATCACACTACCCAAGCTCTCGATACTTGCTACTTCCTCTGGGTCTGATTGGGCTAGATTTTCAATAGAGTGGAAATGTTGGAGCAAGAGTTGGCTAGCCTTGCTTCCGACATGGCGAATTCCCAGACCAAACAAGAGCTTTTCAGCAGAGTTTTCCTTGGATGCTTGAATGGCCTGATACAGTTTAGAAGCAGATTTTTCCTTGACACCTTCTAAAAGGAGAAAATCATCTTCTTTCAAACGGTAAATATCTGCCACATCCTTGACTAAATTGGCAGCAAAAAGCTTTTCGACGATAGATGGACCAAGTCCTGTAATATTCATGGCATCTCGAGAGGCAAAGTGAATCAAGCCTTCCATGATTTGAGCAGGACAACGAGGATTGATACAACGAAGAGCCACTTCATCTTCAAAGTGAAGCAACTGACTGTCACAGCTCGGACAGTTAGTCGGAATATCTAGTTTTTCTTCAGAAACACGCTTGGACTCTACTACACGCAAAACAGCAGGAATGATATCTCCAGCCTTATAAACGATAACCGTATCATCTTTTCGGATATCCTTTTCAGCGATATAATCTACGTTGTGAAGAGTTGCGCGGCTTACAGTTGTGCCAGCAAGCTGAACAGGTGTTAGATTGGCAGTCGGGGTCACAACACCCGTACGACCTACTGTCCAGTCAACTGAAAGGAGCTGGGCTTCTTTTTCTTCAGCGGGAAATTTATAGGCGATTGCCCACTTGGGCGCTTTAACAGTAAAGCCGAGTTCTTCTTGACCTGCAAGGTCATTGACCTTGATTACTACTCCATCGATATCGTAAGGCAGTTTCTCCCGTTCTTGTCCTACTTCTTGGATGAAATCCCATATCTCATCTATACTTTTAGCCAATATTCGTTTAGGATTAACTACAAAACCAAGCTGTTCAAGATGCTCCAAGACTTTTTCTTGACTATCACGAGTAGAAGGGCTGGCTTCTTGATAGAGGAAAGTCGCAAGATTGCGTTTGGCCACTACTGCTGTATCCAGCTGACGGAGGGTTCCTGCAGCTGCGTTACGAGGATTAGCAAATTCAGGCTCTCCATTTTCTTGTCGAGCTTGGTTGACCTGGTCAAATGAAGCGCGTGGCATGTAACACTCTCCACGAACGGTGATATCTAGTTCTTCTGGCAAGGTCAAAGGAATGTCCTTGACACGCTTGAGGTTTTCTGTGATATTCTCTCCTATAGAACCATCCCCACGTGTGGCACCAACAACCAAAATCCCCTTTTCATACGTAAGCGAGATAGACAAACCATCGATTTTCAGCTCGCAAATATAGGTCGGTTGGGGTAACTCCTTGCGAACACGCGCATCAAAAGCTTCTAACTCTTCACGTGAAAAAGCATCCTGCAAACTATAAAGAGGATACTGATGACTGTATTTTTCAAAACCATCTAAAACCTTACCACCAACACGATGAGTCGGACTGTCCGCTAAAACTTGATCTGGATAGGCAGCTTCCAATTCGACCAACTCTCGGTAGAGGCGATCATACTCGCTATCTGACACCGAGGGATTGTCACTCGTATAGTACTCGGTCGCATAGCGGTTAAGTAAGGCAACTAACTCATTCATTCTTTCATTCATAATCCCATTTTACCACAAAGCAAGCCCTCCTCACAATAGAGAAGGACTGAAAAATGGTTTGTAGTGTAATATTTTCTTAAAAAGAGAAATTATAACTATTTTTTAAAATGACTTCGCACATAAACGAGGGAGAAACAAGACAGGATGATAACACCGCTTCCAATTATCAGAAAAGAAGAGAGATGAACACTTGGCAGCACCGTCATAAAGCCTTTTGCAATCGGCATAAATAGGATGGCTAAGGTAAAAATTGTGCTTAGGACTCTCCCCAAGTATTCCCCCTCAACCTTGGTTTGCACCTGAGTAAAAAAGTGAATATTAAAAATCGTCATAAACAGTTCACAAACTAAATTTCCAGAAAAGGAAAGAAAAGTTGGCAATGGTAACCCCATCATAAAAACTCCAACTCCAGTCAAGGCCAATAGAATCAAAAGATTATAAACACTTGCCTTTATTTTACTAGCTAGAAGAGCTCCGATAATCGAACCAATAGCGCCCATAGTCAAAATAGTTGCATAAGCTCCTTCTACCCCGTATAGTCGATTTGAAAAAGGGAGGAGAAATTCAAAAGCTGCAAAAAAGAAATTAACACTGGAAGCGACTACCAAAAGGAAAAAGATCTCTTGCTGGCGCCAAATATAGCGAATCCCTTCTTTCATATCAGCAAAAATATTTTTCCATCTGAGAGTCCTTTTCACTTGCTCCTTAGCCTCTTTTTTGGGGAGGAAAGCTACTAAGATAAATGCGATGAAAAAACTAATGGCATCTAAAACAAGCGTCATATGGAGACTGGCAAATTGTAAAACGATGAAAGAAAGTACAGGGGAGCTAACGCCTACAACCTGCAAAACGAGCTCTAAGCGAGCATTATAGGTCACAATCTCTTCTTTTTCTACAACTTCAGTTATAATGGCTTTGTTAGCTGTACGAGAAAATGCAAAGGCAACCGCCTGAACAATATTTGCGAGGATCAGAGCAGCAATCATCAAGCTATCATTTCTGATGAAAGAAATAGCTAAGCAAAGAACGCCACAAATCAAGTCCGTCGTCATCAAAATTTTGCGACGCGAAAAGCGGTCTGAAATCACTCCGCCAAAGGGATTGACCAGAATCGATGTGACGAGTTCAGAAATTTGATAAATCCCAAGAACAGTCTGTCCTACCGTTCCCATTGATGCTAACCAAACACTATTTCCATAATCATAGAGCATATTTCCTATTTTATTAATAGCACCACGACTAATCAACTGGATTGCATGTCGATTCATATAAAAAAACTCCTCTCAAATTTTGAAACTATTGTATCAAAACTGAAAGGAGTTCCTTCATATTTCCCTTATTTGGGAAATTTAAGCATTTACAAATTTTTCATAATGTTCCTGATAGTAAGCCACTTGCTCTGGAAGTCCAAGCACATCAAAAATATGCATAGCCTCCTGCATCTGACTACAGCCTTCTTCTTTCAAGTTTCTCTGGTAGAGAAAGAAACCTTTGAGATAATGGAAGATATTACGCTCATAAAGCTTGATACCATTTCCAATCAACTTCTCTACATAGCCCTCAAAATAGTCCGCATCCGCAAAGGAACGGTTTTCCAAACAATGCTGGTAACAGTTAAGAGCTAAGATCAAAACAAGTTTTCGATGCCGACCAATTTCTTTGTAGTAGTCTTCTCGCTCCATGACTTCTCTGCCAATCCGAGCCACATAGTCCACATTGTAGAAAGTATAGAGATTCCCGAAAAGAATCAACTCATACATAGTCCATTCTTCTGTTTGAAAAAGATAATCTGCTACCTTTTCCAAATCACTCTGACTCATCGTGTAATGAGCATCTCTTTGACAAATCAGCCCTTGTAACAAAATCCAATTCAGCTCAAAATAGAGGGGATTGGTCGAACTCTTAGCCTTTTCAAGTTGTTCTCTTTGAAGCTTTTGAAAACCTGCAATATTATTTGAGTAGTAAAGCGGAATAATCTGTGCCATCAAGGCAACATGTTCATGATTTTGAAAATCTCTAGCCTTGTCCATGAAATTTTCAATAGTCACATGAATATTGTCCAAAATCTCAAAGAACCGAGAAACCGCTAGATCAGACTCCCCAAGCTCGAAGCGAGATAGCTGAGAGGTTGAACATGATTCACCTGCCGCCTCTTTTAAGGAGTACTTCCCACTTGTTCGAAATTCACGAAATACCTTTCCAAGATGTTTCATCTTTACACCTGCTCCGACAATTCTTCCCACTCAAGCATGGCTTCTTCCTGACGATGGCTAATTTTGTCCAGTTCAGTCTGAAATTCCATGAGTTTTTCAGCATCGTTGGTTTCCAGCATTTGTTCAGAAATGGTTTGGCTTTGAGTTTCTAACTCTTCGATTTCAGCCTCTAAACTCTCTATTTGGCGCATGAGCTTACGGGCTTCTTTCTGACTTTCTTTCTGGGCCTGATAGTCATTAGCTGGACTTGCTTCTTTTGCTTGATTACTCATTGAAGCTTCCTCTGTCTGACTGACTTCTATTTCAGCCTTTTTATCAACATAGTAGTCATAATCTCCAAGGTAGAGGGTTGAACCACTCTCAGACAATTCCAGTACATGAGTGGCTACACGATTGATAAAGTAACGGTCGTGGCTGACAAAAAGAAGGGTTCCATCAAAATCAATCAGAGCATTTTCTAACACTTCCTTGCTATCAATATCCAAGTGGTTGGTCGGCTCGTCCAAAATCAAGAAATTGTTGTTTTCCATTGAAAGTTTGGCAAGAAGCAAACGAGCTTTCTCGCCACCAGACAACATGCCTACAGATTTTTTGACATCATCTCCTGAAAAAAGGAAGGCGCCAAGACGGTTGCGGATTTCAACTTCTGGTGTCAGTTTAAAATCATTCCAAAGTTCATCCAGAACCGTATTACTTGGTGTTAGCTTACTTTGAGTCTGATCATAGTAACCAACCTCAACATTGGCACCAAAACGCTTCTCTCCCTTGATAAAAGGGATCTGGTCCACGATAGACTTGATAAAGGTTGACTTACCAATACCATTTGGTCCAACGATAGCGACAGCATTCATTTTACGGAGGTCAAGGTTGATAGGTTCTGACAATATTTCCCCATCATAGCCAATAGCCGCATTTTCAACAGTCAGGACAACATTTCCTGACGTTTTTTCAGACTGGAAGGTCATATTGGCTGATTTCTTGCCAGCTTCAGGCTTGTCCAAACGCTCCATTTTTTCTAGTTGTTTACGGCGAGATTGAGCACGTTTGGTCGTTGAAGCTCGAACTAGATTGCGATTGACAAAGTCTTCTAGAGCCGCGATTTCCTTCTGTTGCTTTTCATAGTTTTTTGCTTCAGTTGCTAGTTTTTGCTCTTTCTGTTCAACAAAACGAGAGTAATTGCCTACATAACGATCCAAGGAATGCTTAGTTAAATCGAGTGTAACCGTCGCAACCTTGTCCAAAAAGTAACGGTCGTGACTGACAATAATGAGGGCGCCGCTATAGTTCACCAAGTAATTCTCTAGCCAAGCAATCGTTTCAATATCCAAGTGGTTGGTTGGCTCGTCCAAGACCAAGAGATTTGGCTTTTCGAGGAGCATTTTGGCCAGAGCCAGACGAGTATTTTGTCCTCCTGAAAGCTCAGCAATTTTCATCTGCCACATAGTCTCATCAAACTTGAATCCATTCAAAATCGCTCGAATATCAGCTTCGTAGGTAAAGCCACCAGCCTGGCGGAAATTCTCTGATAAACGATCATAATCCGCCATCAGTTTATCCAAATCCTCACCAGACTTTTCACCCATCTCCAACTCCATCTGACGCAGTTGTGTCTCTGTCCGACGCAAGTCATCAAAGACGTGAAGCATTTCATCGTAGATGGTATTTTCAGACTCAAAACGGCTATCTTGTGCTAGGTGAGACAGAGAGATATCTTTTTTCTTATTAATTTCTCCACTAGTTGGCTCCTCTTCTCCAATCAAAATCTTTAAAAGAGTAGACTTACCTGCACCATTTTTCCCAACAAGAGCAATCCTGTCTCGTTCATCAACTTGCAGGTTGATATTATCAAAAAGAACCTCTCCTGCAAAAGAACGTTCAATTTTATTAGCTTGTAAAATAATCATACCTCTATTTTACTATCTTTTTCTCTTTTGCACAATTGCAATGAAAAAAGTTCGAGTCATAAACCCGAACCTTTCATCTTAGTATCCAATGCCTCCACGGAATGTGCGAGCCATATCTTTCAAACTATAGTTTTTAGAAGAGGTGTCGATGGTCCATTTACCATCTTTCTTGGTCATTTTAATTTCATAACCCTCTTTCTTCATGTTATCACTAGTGTCTAGAGGAGTTGAATCAAATTGACTTGGTGCATTTTCTAAAATATATTTCTCACCAGCTTTCATAGCTTCTGAGTAGTTGCTATATTTGCCTTTGTTTTCTTCGTAGAATTTACGGCTCAATTCATGAACATTCAAATTATCCAAGTCAATTGTTTCTGGTCGAACATAAACAACAGCATAATCTGGCAAATATGTCTTCACCTTGTAATCAACTTTTGCTCTCTTAGCATTTGCTTTGATGTAAGCATCTGCGAATGTTCTAAGTTCTGAATCAGAAGGTTTGTAGTTATAGAAACCTTTTCCGAATGACTCTGTGAATTTCTTGATAAACTCTTCTTTATCAGCTTTCACATCGTTTGTGAATTCAGCACTGTCATCAGAAGATTTTTTATCATCAGCAAGTGCTACAACTTGCGACTTATTGTCAGTAGCACTTAGGTTCGTTCCACCACCAGAGCTTTCCCCATTAAGGTAAACAGCATCAACATATTTTTTCATTACATCTTTTGCTTCATCAATATTGTCTTCATACTGACTTGGATCCACCTTGATTGCTACATCGTTATTCTTTTTAGAATCTTCTTTGATGTCATCGTAAAAGCTAGGCGCGAAGTGAAGTTCATACTTAGCATTCTTGTCGACTTCATACACTACATAACCAGCAACGCTCTTTCCTTTAGAAAGTTTGTCTCCATATGACATAAATTTCGTTTTACTGTCACTTTCATAAATTTGAATTGGTTGTAATTTTTCATCTTTTTCATTATAAAGCGTGATATCTTGGCTAGTAAAACTAAACTGTTTATCGCGATTGTTCTTGATTTCGACTTGAAGTGCAAGGTATGTTGATGATGAATCCTCATCTTTAGGCAATACATACATACCGTCTTTTACAGAAACCTCAAAGTTAGAGTTTGAAGCTGTACCATTGTCGCTTGCTTTCTTAGAAGCTCCACAGGCAACCAGTGCTAAAGCTGATAAAAGCAAGGCAGAATGCTTAAGAATTTTTTTCATAATGGATTCTCCTTTAATGATTTACTATATTTTACCATACGCAGAATAAAAATCAAAACAGAAACCAGATATTTTCAAAATATCTTAAATTTATAGAGTTTTAACTTAAATTTTTCTATATGTTCATTTGATACATTAAAGGATTCTTTATAAAAAGAATAGAATATAACAATATTTACGATTTATTTTATTTAAAATCCCACAAAAATACTATAACTTTTAATATTTTAAAAAATTAGATAATTGATTTTCATCCCTAACTTAGTATAAGTTAGCACAGTCCCCACCATTTTCCCGCTAAAGTGCATAAGTAAATTTCCTACATTTTAAGTTATGCTAACGTTTTACTAAAATGTCAAATCGTGATATAATGAAAGCGATTAAAGCAAATAAACAAAGGAGACACTCTATGACTTACCAAGAAAATTATCAAAAATGGATCGATTTTGCTGACCTTCCAGACTACCTTCGTCAAGATTTGGAAAATATGGACGAAAAAACAAAGGAAGATGCCTTTTATACCAATCTTGAATTTGGTACTGCTGGTATGCGTGGTTTGATCGGTGCTGGTACAAACCGCATCAACATCTACGTTGTTCGTCAAGCTACCGAAGGTTTGGCTCGTTTGATTGAGTCAAAAGGTGGAAACGAAAAAGAACGTGGTGTGGCAATTGCCTATGATAGCCGTCACTTCTCACCTGAGTTTGCCTTTGAATCTGCGGCAGTTCTTGCTAAACACGGTATCAAATCTTACGTATTTGAAAGCCTCCGTCCAACTCCAGAACTCTCATTCGCTGTTCGTCACCTCAACTGTTTCGCAGGTATCATGATTACTGCCAGTCACAATCCTGCTCCATTTAACGGTTACAAGGTTTACGGAGAAGACGGTGGACAAATGCCTCCACATGATGCAGATGCTTTGACAACTTACATTCGTGCTATCGAAAATCCATTCGCTGTGGAAGTTGCTGATGTCGAAGCTGAAAAAGCTTCTGGTTTAATTGAAGTTATCGGCGAAGCTGTTGATGCAGAATACCTTAAAGAAGTTAAGGACGTAAACATCAACCCAACCTTGATTGAAGAATTCGGTAAAGACATGAAGATTGTCTACACACCACTTCATGGTACGGGTGAAATGTTGGCTCGTCGTGCTCTAGCCCAAGCAGGATTTGACTCTGTTCAAGTTGTTGAAGCACAAGCAACTGCAGACCCAGACTTCTCAACTGTAAAATCTCCAAACCCAGAAAGCCAAGCAGCCTTTGCCCTTGCTGAAGAACTTGGTCGTCAAGTTGGTGCAGACGTTCTTGTGGCGACTGACCCTGACGCTGACCGTGTTGGTGTTGAAGTTCTTCAAAAAGATGGTAGCTACCTTAACCTTTCAGGTAACCAAATCGGTGCTATCATGGCTAAATACATCTTGGAAGCTCACAAAAATGCTGGTACTCTTCCTGAAAATGCAGCTCTCTGCAAGTCTATCGTATCAACTGACTTGGTAACGAAGATTGCTGAAAGCTACGGGGCAACCATGTTCAACGTTTTGACTGGTTTCAAATTTATCGCAGAGAAAATCCAAGAATTCGAAGAAAAACACAATCACACTTACATGATGGGATTTGAAGAAAGCTTCGGTTACTTGATTAAACCATTCGTACGTGATAAAGATGCTATCCAAGCCGTTCTTGTCGTTGCTGAGCTTGCTGCTTACTACCGTTCACGTGGTTTGACTCTTGCTGACGGTATCGAAGAAATCTACAAAGAATACGGTTACTATGCTGAAAAGACTATCTCTGTAACTCTTTCTGGTGTAGATGGTGCTGAACAAATCAAAGCCATCATGGCTAAATTCCGTGACAATGGTCCAAAAGAATGGAACGCAACAACTATCACTGTCGTAGAAGACTTCAAGGCTCAAACTGCTACTGCTGCTGATGGTACTGTTACGAACTTGACAACTCCTCCAAGTGATGTGTTGAAATATACACTTGCTGACGGTTCATGGATTGCCGTTCGCCCTTCTGGTACTGAACCAAAAATCAAATTCTACATTGCTGTTGTGGGTGAAAGTAATGAAGATTCACAAGCTAAGATTGCCAACATCGAAGCGGAAATCAATGCTTTTGTAAAATAAGAAATTATAAAAGATGAGACCAACCAATCTCATCTTTTTTCGTATCAAATCTAAGCAATTTTAGAAACTTTATGGCATACTAGACTTATCAATGAAAGCGAGGTAATCTCATGGAACAATTTTTAGAAAACATCAAAGACCTTGAAGTCACTACAGTTGCGCGTGCGCAAGAAGCTCTTGATAAAAAAGAAACTGCAACCTTCTTTATCGGTCGCAAAACTTGCCCTTACTGCCGTAAATTTGCTGGCACATTGGCAGGTGTCGTTGCTGAAACTAAAGCCCTCATCTACTTCATCAACAGTGAAGAACCAAGCCAACTTAATGAATTACAAGAATTCCGCTCACGTTATGGAATTCCAACCGTACCAGGATTTGTTCACATTGCAGATGGACAAATCAAGGTCCGTTGCGACTCTTCCATGTCCGCACAAGAAATCAAGGACTTTGCTGGATTGTAAAAAAACCACTCGTCGAGTGGTTTTTGTATGGTCTAAATTACTTTTTTTCAAGCAAGTCTTGTATCATTCTATGCAGTTCTTCTATCTTCTCAGATTGTTTCTCTAGTAATATTCTTTGAGTTATTAATTCGTCTTGGAGTTTATCAAATTTTATCTGATCATCCGGATTATCCTTTACAAAAAAGTTTGTCAAAGCACTCGTTAACATCCCTATTGTGCCAATACCAACAAGCATTAGTAAAACAGCTAACCACTTCCCAAAAATCGACGCAGGAACAATATCTCCATAACCAACAGTCGTTACAGTCACAAGCGCCCACCAAAGACTATCTGAGAATGATTTTTCTTCAACAACAGATAAAATTGAACTACCTACCAGTACAATAAAGGAATTGAGATATAAAATATAAAGTAAGCCATTTGTTCGTAAGAGTTTTCCAACCTTCTTTTCCAACTTGCCAGTCAATCCAACGACTCTTAAAAGACGAGTTAGTTTCAGTAATTTTGTCAGCCTTGCTAAGCGGAAGATACGCCCTAATCGAAATACTGTAAAAATAGCATTCAAAGGAAGGATAGCTAGCAAGTCGAAGATATTTTCAAGTATAAATCTCCATTTTTCTTTACTTGAAAAGAACCGCCAACCATAATCTATCACAAAAACAAACCAAATTAGTAAATCAATAATACTGTAGGGTGGATTATCCAAATCAATCATCTCAGCAAATCCAAGCAAGACAAGGACAACTGATATCAATGCAAGTATGATAATCGTTGTGTCATAGTAATCCTTTAATAGCCATTTTCTCTTCACACTGCTACTCCTTTAGTTTTTTTAATCATTATACCACACTAAATTCCTGATAAAACACAGAATAAAAGAAGGCACTCGCCTTCTTTTTATATATCTGTCAATGGTGTTGCGGTATCTGGTGAAGTGTCGTAAACCTTAAAGTCAACTCCGACTCCCAGATCAGCTTGGGCTAGCTGATTGACCATGGTCATATGAGCCAGCTCCTTGATATTGTTCTCTTTGGACAAGTGGCCAAGGTAGATTTTCTTGGTTCGATTTCCCATAGCACGAATCATGGCCTCAGCTCCGTCTTCGTTAGAAAGGTGACCGAGATCAGATAGGATACGCTGCTTGAGTCGCCAAGCATAAGATCCAGCTCGTAAGATTTCCACGTCGTGGTTGGATTCGATGAGGTAACCGTCAGCATTCTCAACAATTCCTGCCATACGGTCACTAACATAACCTGTGTCAGTCAACATGACGAAGCTCTTGTCGTCTTTCATAAATCGGTAAAACTGGGGTGCTACTGCATCATGGCTGACCCCAAAACTCTCAATGTCGATATCACCAAAAGTTTTGGTTTTTCCCATTTCAAAAATGTGTTTCTGAGATGAATCCACCTTACCGAGATACTTACTATTTTCCATAGCCTGCCAGGTCTTTTCATTGGCGTAAAGATCCATGCCATATTTACGAGCCAAGACACCGACTCCATGGATATGGTCTGAATGCTCATGCGTAATCAAGATTGCATCCAGATCTTCAGGTTTGCGATTGATTTCAGCTAGTAGGCTGGTAATCTTCTTACCAGACAAGCCTGCATCCACTAGGATTTTCTTTTTTGGGGTTTCCAGATAAAAGGAATTTCCACTGGAACCTGATGCTAAAATACTGTATTTAAAGCCTATTTCACTCATTCTAGTCTTCTATTTCGTCCTCCCATATTTCTTCTTTTACGGCATCCTTATCATAAGGGAGCACAATGGTAAAGGTCGATCCCTTACCGTATTCACTTTTTGCCCAAATAAAGCCATTGTGTTGTTTGATGATTTCTTTTGCGATAGCCAGACCTAGACCAGTTCCACCTTGAGCCCGACTTCTTGCACGATCCACACGGTAGAATCGGTCAAAAATCTTCGGCAAATCTTGCTTTGGAATACCTAGACCTTGGTCTTTGATGGATAAAATCATCTGGTCATCTGTGGTCTTCATGCTGACAGTAATTTTGCCACCATCTGGTGAGTACTTGATGGCATTGTTAAGAATATTATCAATCACCTGAGTCATCTTATCGGTATCAATCTCGATCCAAACTGAATTAATAGGGTAATCTCTGACAAGCTCATATTTTTTCTCGTCATCCTGACTTCTCATCTTATCAAATCGGTTGAGAATAAAGGTGATGAATGCAGTAAAATTAATCAATTCCACATCTAGCTGACTTGTCGCATTATCAATACGAGAGAGATGTAAGAGATCTGTCACCATCCGCATCATACGGTTGGTTTCATCGAGTGAAACCTTGATAAAATCAGGAGCAACAGGATCATAAAGAGCTCCCTCGTCCAAGGCTTCAAGATAAGATTTAACACTGGTCAAAGGAGTTCGCAACTCGTGACTCACGTTCGAAACAAAGAGTCTTCGCTCACGCTCTTCCTTCTCCTGCTCAGTTGTATCATGTAAAACGGCAACCAAACCAGAGATGAAACCTGACTCACGACGAACCAGAGCAAAACGTACACGAAGGCTTAGGTATTCCCCATTTACATCCTGGGAGTCAATCGTCAACTCAGGAATCTGTGTAATCAGGTCACGCAGCTCATACTCATCTTCTATCTTAAGCAATTCGAGGATGCTTTTATTCAGAACATCTTCTTTCTGCACACCGAGCTGTTTCTTGGCCATATCGTTGATCATGGTAATCTGGCCACGGCGATTGGTCGCAAGAACGCCATCTGTCATGTAAGAAAGAATACTGTTCAATCGTTTACTCTCTTGTTCCAGATTTTCTTGGGTCAAACGAATAACTTCTGATAAATCGTTCAGATTATTGGTGATATTGGTGATTTCTGTACTTCCTTGCAAGTCCAAAACTTGAGAATAATCACCTGCAATCAAGTCCTTAACCTTTTGATTTATCTCCTTTAGACGGATATTATCCCGACGATTTTCCAGTAACAGCAAGGTCACCACCAAGATAAAACCAAGTAAAATCAAGATAAAGATAAAATCGCTGTTCAGAATAGTTTGTCTAATATCTTCAATCATTATTTCTCATATAGTATCCAACACCACGACGTGTGAGAATGTACTCTGGGCGACTTGGTGTATCTTCGATTTTTTCACGCAAGCGTCTAATGGTCACGTCCACCGTACGAACATCACCAAAATAGTCATAACCCCATACAGTCTCAAGCAAGTGTTCACGTGTAATCACTTGTCCAATATGAGAAGCCAAGTGATACAAGAGTTCAAACTCACGGTGGGTCAAATCTAACTCCTCACCATATTTCTTAGCCACGTAAGCATCTGGAACGATTTCCAAATCACCAATTTGTAAAGGTTGCGTCTTCTTCTCGTCAGACTCTTGGCTATCCACAGAAACCAAGTCTGTACGACGAAGCAGAGCCTTGACACGAGCCTGCAACTCACGGTTTGAGAAAGGTTTTGTAACATAATCATCTGCACCTAACTCTAAACCAATAACCTTGTCAAACTCGCTATCCTTAGCTGAGAGCATGATAATCGGCACGCTACTAGTCTTACGAATAGCTTTAGCAACTTCTAAACCATCAATTTCAGGTAGCATCAAGTCGAGAATAATAATATCTGGTTGCTCTGCTTCAAATAGCTCGATTGCCTCACGACCATTGAAGGCTGTAACAACTTCATAACCTTCCTTGGCCATATTAAACTTAATAATATCTGAGATTGGTTTCTCATCATCTACAATTAATATTTTTTTCATTTTATCACCTTTTCTCTATCTATTATAACAAAAAAATGCAAAGAAGGCACAAATGGCTACTGTAGGCCTTTATCTTCAAAAGTTGTTTTATAAGCCTGCCAAATTTTTTGTTGAGGTTTCGCAAGTGGATAGTCAGAAAACTCCTGAGGAGAAACCCAACGAATTTCTCTGTCCGAAAACTGTTTTGTTTCTGTCACCTGACCAGCTAGGATTTTAATGTGCCATTTCCGATGACTAAATACATGCTTGACCTGGTCAAATACTTGATGGGACCAATTCACTTCTAAATCATAATCTTGCTCAAAGTTTTCTTGAGGGCTTGGTCCAAATGCTCTGCTTTCCTCTTTGACTTGCGAAAAGAGATCTAGCTGATCGTCATCACTTGAGAAATCATCAACTTCAATCAATGGGAAGTGCCAAAAACCGGCTAGTAGTTTCTCGCTTTCGTTTTTCTCTAGTAAATATTGCCCACGGTCATTGCGTACAACTAAGGCCTTGAGATAAATTGGCAGAGGCTTTTTCTTGGGTTCTTTAATCGGATAAAGACCCATGGTGCCATTCTGATAGGCTGCGCTAAAGTCCTTAACAGGGCTTTCTTCTGGTCGAGGATTAACTGGAGCCTCTATGTCAGAACCTAAATCCATCAGAGCTTGGTTAAAGTCACCTGGTCGTTTCGGGTCAATCAAGATTTCCATCATAGCTTGGAAAATCTTTCGATTGCTGGGAACTCCGATATCATGATTAACCTCAAACAAGCGTGCCAAAACTCGCATGACATTGCCATCGACCGCTGGCTCAGGCAAATTAAAAGCGATACTGGAAATAGCTCCCGCAGTATAAGGGCCAATCCCTTTCAGGCAAGATATTCCTTCATAAGTGTTTGGAAATTGCCCCCCAAAGTCAGTCATAATCTGCTGAGCTGCAGCCTGCATATTGCGCACTCGAGAATAATAGCCTAATCCCTCCCAAGCCTTCAACAAACGTTCTTCAGGGGCATTGGCCAGACTTTCAACAGTTGGAAACCAGTCCAAGAATCGTTCGTAGTATGGAATAACTGTATCCACCCTGGTCTGCTGCAGCATGATTTCAGATACCCAGATGTGATAAGGATTTTTACTTCTCCGCCAAGGTAGTTCTCGCTTGTTTTCATCATACCAATTAAGGAGTTTCTCACGAAAAGAAATGATCTTCTCCTCTGGCCACATGACGATATCGTATTCTTTCAAATCTAACATATGTCTAGTATAACATAGAAGCTTCTAACTGTCCTTTTCTCAGTACTAAAAAGCCTCTTCCCATGGGAAAGAGGACTAAATCTTATTGATGAACTGCTTGAGCTGCTGTGATAAGGGTCAACTTGTACACATCATCTGCATTACATCCACGAGAAAGGTCGTTAACTGGTTTGTTCAATCCTTGCAAAACAGGTCCGACAGCCGCAAAACCACCGAGACGTTCTGCCATCTTGTACCCAATATTTCCTGCTTCGATACCTGGGAAGACAAAGACATTTGCTTGACCAGCTACATTACTTCCTGGAGCTTTAAGAGCTGCAGTTTCAGGAACAAAGGCAGCGTCAAATTGCAACTCACCATCAATCTCAAGGTCGGGACGCAAGTCGTGAGCAATTTTTGTAGCTTCCACTACCTTATCAACACTTTCACCAAAACCTGAACCTTTAGTAGAATAGCTTAGCATAGCAATTTTAGGTTCAATACCAAACATTTTAGCTGTGATTGCTGAATTGATCGCAATTTCAGCCAAAGCTTCTGCATCTGGATTGATGTTAATGGCACAGTCTCCAAATAGGTAACGTTCCGTACCACGAACCATGAGGAAAGCACCTGAAGTACGAGTTACGTTTGGACGAGTTTTAATGATTTGTAGGGCTGGGCGAACTGTTGAAGCAGTTGAGTGAATTGCACCAGATACCATACCGTCAACCAAGCCCAAGTAGACTAGCATCACACCAAAGTAATTGACGTCTTCAACCAAAACTTTGCGCGCTTCTTCTTCAGTCATTTTGCCCTTACGACGCTCTACTAAAGCAGCAACCATTTCTTCAAATCGAGGATAGTGTTGAGGGTCAATGACTTCATAACCATCCATGATTCCTTCAATTTCAAGATAAATTTTAATTTTTTCAGGATTTCCGAGCAAAACAGGGATTACTTCTGTTTCTTTTACCAAGCGTTTTGTTGCTTGAAGAATACGTGGCTCTTCTCCTTCAGGGAGAACGATACGAGCATTTTTGCCAACCAGGTTGGCTTTGAGACTTTCAAAAACTTCCATGAGTTTTCTCCTTTAAGAAAATAAATTATACTCCAAATAGTTTTTAAAGAGTATTAGTTGATAACTGAGTAATAAGATTGCTGAAATCATCCGGTAAGGGGCTTTCTAATTGCAAATCTCGCTCTAGAAAAGGATGATAAAAAGATAAATAATGACAATGCAAGGCCTGACGCTGAATGCCGTCATCCAGACTACCTCCATAGAGATCATCTCCCAACAAAGGAAAACCGATGTGAGAAAAATGCACTCGTATCTGATGAGTTCGTCCAGTATGCAGGCGAATATCGACTAGGTGAATATTTCCATAAGACGCTACAACTTTGTAAGATGTATGAGCGTATTTCCCACCTTTGGCAACCCGTCTCGTGATAATAGAGTCCACATCACGCGCAATTGGTGCGATAATCTCCCCTTCTGGCTCCAAGACACCAGCTCCTTTAACTAAAGCAAAGTAACGTTTTTCGATAGACTTTCGTTGCAACTGCTTATCTAAACGTGCATGAGCGTAGCCGTGCTTGGCAAAGAGCATCAAACCAGATGTATCTCTATCAAGCCTAGTTACGATGTGAACTTGCTGGTTCTCATAATTTTGCTTGACATAGTAGCCCTTTATAAAATTAGCAATGGTATTGGAATGATTGACACTTGGGATGGATGCTACTCCATAAGGCTTATTTAAAACCAGAAAATGGTCATCCTCATAGAGAATATCCAGTGGACGATCAATTGCTTCAAGGCTCTCAAACCCTTCCTCTGCAGGGATATCAATGGTCACCCTGTATCCAATATCTAAGAGATAAGTCGCATTTTGAGGTTGGCCATTGACCAGAATAGCCCCGCCTCGAAACTTAATCTTAGCCAAAAGTCCCTTAGAAACCTCATGTTTCTTGAGGAAAGTTTTAACTTTGACGTGCTCATCTGCGGTAAATTCGAACCTCATTCATCCACCTCGCCGATGAAAGCATCTCTGACACGGTTCCAGAAACTAGTGTGGCTTGGTGTCGCTACGAAGTGAATCTTGTGATGGTCGATTTGATACTCAATCCGTTCAATATTACGGAATGAATAGACGCTGTTATCGACTGATATCGTGTGGTAATCATTGCGTGTTGGCAAGAGTTCAATCTTATCTTTTTTTGGAATAATGATTGACGATCCCAAAGTGCGATAGACTCGGTTGTTAAGACTCGCTATTTCCGTCAACTGCAAGGCTTCAATGGTCGGATGCAAGACAGCTCCACCCAAGGACTTGTTATAAGCAGTACTTCCCGTTGGCGTTGAAACAGTCACTCCATCTCCTCGAAATATCTCAAACGGAACGTGGTTAATGATGATATCTGCCACCATAGTGCGGTCTGATCGACGGATACTCGCTTCATTTAAGGCTCGGAAGATTTTCACTTCTCCATTTTCAAGCGTTACCTTAACATTCAGAACAGGATAGGAAACTTTGGCACCAGTATCTAGCAGTAGATTGGTCACCAACTGATCCAACTCAAAATCACGATAATCTGTGTAAAATCCCAAATGCCCTGTATGAACACCTACAAATCGAACCTTGTCTAACTGATTCTCATACTTGTGGAAAGCGGACAAAAGCATCCCGTCACCACCAATCGAAATGACGATGTCGGGATTGGTATCGTTCAGTATAAAATGTTGTTTCTTTAGTTTTTCCCTCAGCTCATGCAAAACCTTCTGGCTTTGTGGTTTTCTATTTGCTATGAGGTCAACTCGTTTACCTGTATTCTTCATCTGTATCGTCACTATTTCCTACACCGTCATTTAATTTTCTGCTCAATGGATCAAAGAGAGCCTGCGCTTCCTGGATGTCATCTCGAATCTTACCCATTTCTTCATCCAGTTGATGAGCTATTTTCGCTGTAATTTCCAATCTTGTCCTGATTTCTTCTGGAAAATCGCCCTGATATTTATAATTGAGCGAGTGTTCAATGGTCGCCCAAAAGTTCATAGCCAAAGTCCGTATTTGAATCTCGGCGAGGATGGTCTTAGCCCCATTTATCGTATCTACAGTATATTCGACAACCACGTGATAAGAACGATAACCCGAAGCCTTACGATGAGTGATATAATCTCGTTCCTGAACGACTCTCATATCTTGGCGTTTACGTAGAATCTCAACTACTTCTTTAACGTCATCAACGAACTGAACCATGACACGTAAACCAGCAATGTCTTGCAGATCATGTTCCAGACTTGCATATGTAATTCCTCGACGAGCCATTTTTTCTTTGATACTTTCAATCGGTTTGACACGACCCGTTACAAACTCAATCGGAGAATGCTTGTTTTGCTTACGATACTGTTTGCGAATTCCCCGAAGTTTAATCTTCAATTCACCAACAGCCTGAATGTAAGGATCTAAAAATTCTTCCCATTCTATGGTCATACTTTCTCCCTTGTAATGTTTGATTGCTCTGTCGAAAATCTTTGATTTTTTCAGTACATTCGTATACAATAAATACATTGTCCATTATACCATAAATCGCTTTCAAAGATATAGAAAAGGTTGAAAAAATGAAACATTTAGAAATAGAATTGAAAACACTTCTGAAAAAAGAGGAATATGATCATCTAAAAAAACAGTTTTCCCATATCCAACCCGTCTTTCAGAAAAACTACTACATTGACACACCAGATTTCCAATTGCGTGAAAAGAAGGTTGCCATGCGCATTCGCACCTTTTCAGATTGGGCGGAATTGACCTTAAAAGTACCTCAAACTGTAGGAAATATGGAATACAACCAGAAACTAACTCTTCCAGAAGCTGAATCATACCTAGAAAAACAAAAACTACCTCCAGGGCTCGTTCTAGAGAAACTCGCTAAGATTGGCATCGAAAGCCATGACTGGCTTGTTCTAGGCTGCCTTTCCACTCTACGTTATGAAATGAAAACTGAGATTGGCTTAATGGCCTTAGATGAAAGTCGATACTTTGACCAGACGGACTATGAACTCGAGCTTGAAGTCACAGACCATGAAAAAGGGAAAGCCGATTTTCGGAAATTTTTAGATGAAAATCACATAACTTATCAGAAAGCTCCTTCAAAATTAATTCGTTTTATTAAAAGCATGAAAAAAAGCTGAAATAATCTCCTTTTTTTGGTAGAATAGAAAAGATAAAAATAAAAGAATCTTGCTTTGAAAAACAGAACTTTCTCAAAGGAGATTCACAAAGTTTACAGAGGACGGTCTATAATGTCAGATAGAAACAACATGAAACTTTTCACCCTAAACTCTAACCCAGAAATCGCTCAAAAGATTGCGGATACAGTTGGTGTACCTCTCGGAAAATTATCCTCTCGTCAATTTTCTGATGGTGAAATCCAGGTCAACATCGAAGAAAGTGTCCGTGGTTACGATGTTTACATCATCCAGTCAACCAGCTACCCCGTTAGCAACCACTTGATGGAATTATTAATCATGGTTGATGCTTGTGTTCGTGCAAGTGCTCATAGTATCAACGTTGTCCTTCCTTACTTTGGTTATGCGCGTCAGGATCGAATCGCTTCTTCTCGCGAGCCCCTCACTGCAAAATTGGTTGCCAATATGCTTGTCAAGGCCGGTGTAAGCCGTGTTCTAACGCTTGACCTCCACGCTGTTCAGGTTCAAGGTTTCTTTGACATTCCTGTAGACAATCTTTATACTGTTCCTCTATTTGCTAAGCACTACTGTGATAAAGGACTTCTTGGATCCGATGTTGTTGTTGTTAGTCCAAAGAACTCTGGTGTTAAACGTGCTCGTAGTTTGGCTGAATACCTTGATGCCCCTATCGCTATCATTGACTACGCCCAAGACGATTCTGATCGTAACGAAGGCTATATCATTGGGGATGTTGAAGGCAAGAAAGCTATCTTGATTGACGACATCCTAAATACTGGTCGTACTTTCTCTGAAGCAGCAAAAATCGTTGAACGCGAAGGGGCAACTGAAATCTATGCGGTATCTAGTCACGGTTTATTTGTTGAAGGTGCAGCAGACCTTCTAGACGCAACTAACATTAAAGAAATCCTTGTAACGGACTCTGTAGCAACCAAAGAAAGAACTCCAGAAAATGTATGTTACATTACTGCTAGCGAATTAATTGGTGATGCTATCGTCCGCATTCACGAAAGAAAACCAGTCAGCCCACTCTTTGCTTACAACAAAAAGAAATAAGGTGATTCTTTGATTTATTTGGACAATGCTGCTACGACTCCTATGTCAGCAGTAGCTATTTCTGAAATGACCAAGGTCATGCAAGAAACTCATGGTAATCCTTCTAGTATTCATGGCCATGGTCGGCAGGCTGGCAAACTCTTGCGAGAGGCTCGTCAAGACTTAGCTCACTTACTAGGAACCAAACCTCAACATATCTTTTTTACGTCTGGCGGTACAGAAAGTAACAATACAGCCATTATTGGCTATTGTCTCCGTCATCAAAATCGTGGAAAACATATCATCACGACAGCTATTGAACACCATTCTGTGCTTGAAACTATCGATTATCTGGTTCAACATTTTGGTTTTGAAGCGACCATCATCCAACCAGTAAATCAAGAAATAACTGCCCAGCAAATTCAAGAAGCTTTACGTGACGATACCATTCTCGTTTCCACCATGTATGCTAATAATGAAACTGGAAGTCTCTTACCTATCGCTGAGATTGGACATATTTTAAAAGACCATCCTGCTGCTTATCATGTTGATGCTGTTCAAGCTATCGGAAAAATTCCTATCCATCCCGAGGAATTGGGAATTGATTTCCTCAGCGCTTCTGCCCACAAATTCCATGGACCAAAAGGTGTCGGCTTCCTTTACGCATCGACTGGAGACTTTGACTCCTATCTTCATGGTGGTGATCAAGAACAAAAAAAACGGGCTGGAACAGAAAATCTCGCTGCCATTGTAGGCATGGTCGCTGCTCTCAAAGAGGATTTAAATGACCAAGTTGAGCATTACCAAAAACTAAGCGCACTCAAATCTACTTTTTTAGAAGAAATTGCAGGTTTCGAATACTATCTCAATGAAAGCAACCACCAACTACCTTATGTTGTCAACATTGGCTTTCCTGGTCAAAAAAATGATTTGCTCTTGCTACGGTTAGACCTTGAAGGAATTTCAATTTCTACCGGTTCAGCTTGTACTGCTGGTATTGTGCAAACCAGTCATGTGCTTGAAGCTTTTTATGGGCCCGATTCGCCTCGTTTGAAAGAATCTGTCCGTATCAGTCTCTCTCCTCTTAACACCGAAGAAGAACTGAAACAACTCGCACAAACCTTAAAAAATATTATTGGAGATTAATCTAATGGCATTCGAAAAAACCATTAAACTACAAAACTGCCGCTACGACTACACACTTAGCCCATCTGTCAAAAAGTTCACACTGAAAGATAATACTTTCTTTGAAACAAAGGTAGGAAACTTCGAACTAACTCGTCTACTTGAAAAAGTACCCAACAGTGGTGAAGGTTTCAAGCTAAAAATCATCATCAATAAAGACCTTACAGGTGCTAAACTCAACATCACTGACAAGTCTGGCCTTCGTTTGGTGAATATCTTTAAATCAGAAGACCACCACATTCATCAAGAAAAATTCTACTTCCTCATGGACAGCCTTGTAGAACGCGGTATCTTCACTAAAGAAGAAAGATAATTGACTATGTATCGACTTACCTATCAAGATAACTATCACGTAGAACGTACACTTGAATATAAGGATTACGAAGAGCTCATGTTATCTCTATCAGGCTGTGTGACCCTACCTGATACTCTCCTAATCAGCTCCTTAACGCTGAATGATAAGGTGATTTATCAAGGATTGGTTGGCGATCTCTACCGTTTTCTATCACAAGCTCATTTTTCAGATAAAAACTAAGAAATTTCTTAGTTTTTTCTTGTTTTTGTTGATTTTTTCACAATGTTTCTATAAAATAGAAGAATAGAAAGGTTGTGATTTTGTGAAAGATAAACAGTCTGCTATTCCAAAAGCAACAGCAAAAAGACTCTCTCTTTACTATCGAATTTTCAAGAGATTTCATGCAGAAAAAATCGAACGTGCCAACTCAAAGCAAATTGCAGAGGCTATCGGTATCGATTCTGCAACCGTTCGTCGGGATTTTTCCTATTTTGGTGAACTAGGTCGTCGTGGTTTTGGTTACGATGTCAAAAAATTGATGAATTTTTTTGCTGATCTCCTAAATGATAACTCCATCACCAATGTTATGTTGGTTGGGATTGGTAATATGGGGCATGCCCTTCTCCACTACCGCTTCCACGAGCGCAACAAGATGAAGATTATCATGGCCTTTGACTTAGATGACCATCCAGAAGTTGGAAGCCAGACACCTGATGGAATTCCAATCTATGGTATCTCACAGATTAAAGAAAAAATCAAAGAAGCAGATGTCAAAACTGCTATCCTAACAGTTCCAAGTGTTAAATCACAAGAAGTTGCCAATCTTTTGGTTGATGCAGGTATAAAAGGTATTCTCAGCTTTTCACCTGTTCACCTGCACCTTCCAAAAGATGTGGTCGTTCAGTATGTTGATTTGACAAGCGAACTCCAAACCCTCCTCTATTTTATGCGTAAAGAGGATTAGAAAGCGAAAGCATTTATGAAAAAACCAGTTATTGGGATTACAGGAAATGAAAAAGCTCATCCAGATGATGACATCATGATGAGCTATGCAGCAAAGGGCTTTGTTGAAGGAGTCAAGGACGCTGGCGGAATTCCAATCATCCTACCGATTGGTGATCAAGAAATGGCTGCCTATTACATCAGTATCATTGATAAGCTCATCCTAACGGGTGGGCAAAATGTTGATCCAAAATACTATGGTGAACCAAAGGCTATTGACAGCGATGACTACCATCTTCAAAGAGATATTTTTGAACTAGCACTTATCAAAGAAGCAATTAAGCAAAAGAAACCAATTTTCTCTGTTTGTCGGGGTACTCAACTTTTCAATGTCGCCATGGGAGGCACGCTACACCAAGATATCGAGGATCATTGGCAGGACTGTTCAGCCGAATACACTACCCAACGCCTCGTAACGGAACCTGATACGATTCTCCGAGAGATCTATGGAGAAATCTCTCACATCAACTCCTTCCACCACCAGAGTATTAAAGATCTAGCTCCTAATCTTAAGGTTGTAGCACATGATCCTAAAGATGGAATCATTGAGGCTGTGACAACTACGGACGGCTTCCCTTATCTTGGTGTCCAATGGCATCCTGAATTTCTCTTTGAAAACCGCCCCAAAGATAAAACGCTGTTTGACTATGTTGTTAATGAACTCTAAATCAGATCCGTCTTTTCACGGTAACTAAAGTAATCCGAGTGCGAGACAATCAGATGGTCCAAGAAAACAATTCCCATCAGTTCGCAGGCTTCCTTGACTAGTTTAGTGACATGGTTATCGTTTCGACTAGGAGATACAGCACCGGATGGATGATTGTGAACGAGAATCACTGAGGTAGCCATATGCTTGAGGGCATAGTGAAGGATTTCCCTCGGTTCAGCAATGCTGCGTGTCGCAGAGCCGATAAAAATAGTTTGCTGATGAATGATTTGATTTTGAGTATTGAGATAGAGCGCCACTAGGTGCTCTTGTTTTTTATCGCCAAGTTCCTGTTGCATTTTCTTGGCTAGCTTTTGACTACTGAGAATACTTTCCATCTCAAGGGTTTCATGTTTGTGAATGCGATGTCCCAGTTCAATCACTGCTTGTAGTTCAATGGCCTTAATCCGTCCAATACCAGACAGACTCTGCAATTCCTGCAGGGTCATTTTTTTCAAATCAGTTAGACTAGTCAAACTGTTTAAGACTTTCTGGGAAATTTCAAAAACATTGGCCGTACGCGTTCCGGTTCTGAGTAGAATTGCTAGCAATTCTTGATTGCTCAGTGCCTCTACTCCTTCTTTAACCAGTCTTTCTCTAGGCAAGAGTGAATCTTCTTGGAATGAAATACTGTACATAAAAATCCTCCTCACTTTATTATTCGTGAGAAGGATAGAAAATTAGATTTTTTTCTCAATTGGGGCTACACTGGCTAAGAGTTTTTTCAGCCCCACTTCTGGGAAATTGATTTTCAACTCCTGAGTATCACCGCTACCAGAGACTTCCAGAACAGTTCCCTCTCCCCACTTCTTGTGGAGAGCAATATCCCCAATAGACCAGTTGGTATCGCTTGAATCTTTTTTATTTCCGGCTGCTAACTGTCCAAACGGAAGACCACTTGACTGGATAGAGCTTGGTGCAGCATTCCGTTTCCGTTCTTGAAGGGCCTGAGCTAGGCTCATACCTTGACCAAAGGCCACTCCACCACTGCTATAAGATGCCTTAAAGCTAGTATTCGCCGGACGAGCCAAGCCTTGATATTCAATCAAGTCCGAACTAATTTCATTGATAAAACGAGTTGGACGATTGTAGTTGGTACGCCCAAAAAGCAAGCGAGAGTTAGCATTGGTCAGATAAAGGATCTTTTCTGCGCGTGTAATACCGACATAGGCCAAACGGCGTTCTTCTTCCAGTTCATCAGGATCCTCAGCTGCACGGCTAAGTGGAAAGACATTTTCCTCCATCCCAATGATAAAGACAACTGGGAACTCAAGTCCCTTAGCTGCGTGCAAGGTCATTAAGGTCACTTCTGATGTCTCCTGACTGCCTGAATCCGTATCCGCAATCAGGGCAAGGTCGTTCAAGAAACGACTGAGTTTGTCCAAACCTGTTTCCTCTTCTTGACTATCAGGATTGTCGTCAAAATTCTTGGTAACAGATAGAAATTCCTCGATATTTTCAACCCGAGCCTTGCTTTCTAAGGTCGCTTGGGCATTGAGAATATCGATATAACCTGTTTTTTCTAGAACAGCCTCAACCAGCTCGGTGATAGTTAATTGATCCAGTTTTTCTCGCAAATCCAAAATCATATTGGCAAAGTCCCAAATTGACTGTGCTGCCTTCCCCTTGATTCCTGATAACATGATATTGGCTGAAGCATCCAGCATAGACATGTCTTGCATATTAGCAAAGCCGCGAATTTTCTCAACGGTTCCTGGGCCAATTCCGCGTTTAGGCTCGTTGATAATGCGCTCAAAACTGATATTATCACTCAAATTGGCAATGAGGTTAAGATAAGCGATAATATCACGGATTTCCTTACGGCTGTAGAACTTGGTTCCTCCAACCATAGTATAAGGAATATTGGACTTGAGCAAGGCTTCCTCAATGGTACGGGATTGTGCATTAGTCCGATAAAGAACTGCAAAATCCTTATGAAGGAAGTTTTGACTGCGACCAAGTTCATCGATGGTTTTGGCTACAAAAACAGCCTCATCTTGTTCATCGTTGGCTCTGTAGTAGACGATTTGTTCCCCATCAGCATTCTGAGTCCAGAGATTCTTAGGACGACGATTTTTATTGTTTTTGATGACGTCGTTGGCGGCTTGCAGAATAGTTTTGGTTGAACGGTAATTTTCCTCTAACAAAACGACCTTGGCGTTAGGGTAATCTTTCTCAAAATCCAAGATATTCTGCATATCAGCCCCACGCCAACCGTAGATGGACTGGTCCGCATCTCCAACTACACAGATATTTTTAAAGCGAGATGCCAAGAGTTTGACCAATTGATACTGGGCATGGTTGGTATCTTGGTACTCATCAACGTGGATGTATTGGAACTTCTGCTGATAGTAGGTCAAAACATCAGGATTTTGATCAAAGAGACGCAGGGTCAGCATGATTAAGTCGTCAAAGTCAACGGACTCAGACTGACGAAGCTCTTTTTGATAGGCTGTATAACACTGAGCTACAATTTGTGTATACATATCTCCAGCTTGGGCAGCATAAGCCACATCATCAATTAGGTCATTCTTAGCATTGGAAATGGTTCCCAAAATAGTCCGTTCATTCCATTTTTTCGGATCTAAGTTTAATTGCTTGAGAATGCGTTTCATGAGGGTTCGCTGTTCTCCGGGATCTACAATGGTGAAGTTCCGATTGTAGCCAATATGATCCGCATCGCGACGCAGGATACGAACACACATGGAGTGAAAGGTCGCAATCAGACAGTCCTGAGTAGCTGGATTAAGACCATAAGCACGCTCTTTCATCTCACGCGCAGCCTTATTGGTAAAGGTAATGGCCAAGATATTCCAAGGATTGACCATCTTTTCATCAATCAAATAAGCAATACGGTGGGTCAAAACTCGGGTCTTCCCAGAACCAGCCCCCGCCATGATTAACAAGGGGCCTTCTGTCGTTTGTACCGCCTCTGCCTGACGGTCATTCATTCCATTCAATAATGCGTTCATCTTCTCTTCCTTACTCTTGAAGTCAATGTTTCTATTATATCAGAAATCAGGTAAAATAGAAACTTTATAGAGAACACTTTGACAAGTAAAATTTTCATCAGTGCTTACAAAAAATGTATTTTTCAAATGAAGAAGAGGTTATTCTTTGACAGGAAAAAGAGCTTGGATAGCATTTCCAAACTCTTTTAATATCATCTAAATCTTAGAACAAGCCTAAAACGGTTCCGTCACTTTCAACATCCATATTGAGAGCTGCAGGTCGTTTTGGAAGTCCTGGCATGGTCATGACATCACCAGTCAGGGCAACAATGAAGCCAGCTCCTAATTTTGGTACCAATTCACGAATGGTAATTTCAAAGTTTTCTGGCGCTCCAAGTGCATTTGGGTTGTCAGAGAAACTGTACTGAGTTTTCGCCATACAGATTGGCAATTTGTCCCATCCGTTTTGAACGATTTGAGCGATTTGCGTTTGGGCTTTCTTCTCAAAGTTCACTTTGCTACCACGGTAGATTTCAGTAACAATTTTTTCAATCTTTTCTTGGACAGAAAGATCATTGTCATAAAGACGAGTGTAGTTTGCTGGATTTTCTGAGATTGTCTTGACAAGCGTTTCGGCAAGCGCTACGCCTCCTTCTGCGCCATCAGCCCAGACACTAGCCAACTCAACTTGCACATCAATTGAGGCACATAGTTCCTTCAAGGCTGAGATTTCAGCTTCAGTATCAGAAACAAATTCGTTAATCGCGACGACTGCAGGTACTCCAAATTTACGGATATTCTCAACGTGGCGTTTCAAGTTAGCAAAACCTGCACGAACTGCTTCTACATTTTCCTCTGTAAGAGCGTCCTTAGCTACACCACCATTCATCTTAAGGGCACGGAGGGTTGCAACGATGACAACAGCATCTGGAGATGTTGGCAAGTTTGGTGTCTTGATATCAAGGAATTTCTCAGCACCAAGGTCTGCACCAAAACCAGCTTCAGTAACAGTATAATCAGCTAAGCGAAGGGCTGTGCTTGTTGCCAAAACAGAGTTACATCCATGAGCGATATTGGCAAATGGACCACCATGTACAAAGGCTGGTGTACCGTAGATTGTCTGAACCAAGTTCGGTTTGATAGCATCTTTCAAAATCAATGCTAAAGCACCCTCAACCTGCAAATCACCAACAGAAACTGGTGTACGGTCATAGCGATATCCGATAACGATATTCGCCAAACGACGTTTCAAATCTTCAATATCAGTCGCCAAGCAAAGAATGGCCATGATCTCGGAAGCTACGGTAATATCGAAACCATCCTCACGTGGAATACCATTTAGAGGACCACCAAGTCCAACGGTAACATGACGAAGGGCGCGGTCGTTCAAGTCCACAACACGTTTCCAGAGAATACGACGTTGGTCGATTCCCAGCTCATTTCCTTGGTGTAAGTGGTTGTCAATCAAGGCAGAAAGAGCATTGTTAGCAGTTGTAATGGCATGCATATCCCCGGTAAAGTGAAGGTTGATGTCCTCCATTGGCAACACTTGAGCATAACCACCACCGGCTGCACCACCCTTAATACCCATTACTGGACCAAGAGATGGTTCGCGGATAGCAATCATGGTTTTCTTGCCGATTTTGTTTAAGGCATCTGCCAGACCGATGGTAATAGTTGACTTCCCTTCACCAGCTGGTGTTGGATTGATGGCAGTAACCAAGATCAATTTCCCAACTGGATTGCTCTCAACTGCACGAATTTTATCAAAGCTGAGCTTAGCCTTGTACTTCCCGTACAATTCCAAATCGTCGTAAGAAATACCCAGTTTCTCAACAACATCAACGATTGGTTTCAGCTCAATACTCTGTGCGATTTCAATATCTGTTTTCATTCAAAACTCCTCTAGCCTCTAATTTGATAATTCATTATAACACAAAACAAGATTTTTAACATCCATAAACTCTCTAAACGTTCGTAAATATCCTGAATTTCAAGGATTTTAGAGCCCTTTGAAAAATTTTATATGGCTTTATAGTTTGAAACTATAGTTAATCTTCGCTTTTACCAAAAATTTATCGCTTTCATTTTACTTACTGTTTATTTTTGTGTACAATAGTGCTATGAAAATTTTAGTCACATCGGGCGGTACCAGTGAAGCTATTGATAGTGTCCGCTCTATTACTAACCATTCTACAGGTCGCTTGGGAAAAATCATCACAGAAACCTTGCTTGCTGCGGGGCATGAAGTTTGTTTGATAACGACAAAACGAGCTTTGAAGCCAGAAGCTCATCCCAACCTAAGCATTCGAGAAATTGATAATACCAACGACCTTCTAGTTGGGATGCAAGAACTTGTTCAAAATTATCAAGTCTTGATTCATTCAATGGCTGTGTCTGACTACACACCTGTTTATATGACGGGACTTGAGGAAGTTCAGGCTAGCTCTAATTTAGAAGAATTTTTAAGCAAGCAGAATCATCAAGCTAAGATTTCATCAACTGATGAAGTTCAGGTTTTATTCCTGAAAAAAACTCCAAAAATCATCTCTCTAGTCAAGGAATGGAATCCTGCTATTCATCTGATTGGGTTTAAATTGCTGGTTGATGTCTCTGAGGATTATCTCATTGAGATCGCACGAAAGAGTCTTATCAAGAACCAAGCAGACTTAATCATTGCAAATGACCTCACTCAAATTTCAGCAAACCAGCATCAAGCAATCTTTGTTGAGAAAGAGGAACTCCAAACCGTTCAAACCAAAGAGGAAATAGCAAACCTCCTCCTTGAAAAAATTCAAGCATACGATTCATAGAAAGGAAAGCCATGGCAAATATTCTCATCGCAGTAACAGGTTCCATTGCCTCCTATAAAGCAGCTGACCTAGTCAGTTCCTTGAAGAAACAAGGCCATCAGGTCACTGTCTTAATGACTGAGGCAGCGAGAGAGTTTATCCAACCGTTGACACTACAGGTCCTCTCTCAAAATCCTGTCCACCTTGATGTCATGAAGGAACCAGCTCCTGATCAAGTCAATCATATCGAACTAGGCAAAAGGACTGACCTTTTTATTGTTGTTCCTGCTACTGCTAATACCATTGCCAAACTAGCACACGGATTTGCTGACAACATGGTGACAAGTACAGCACTTGCCTTGCCAGACCACGTCAAAAAGTTAGTCGCACCAGCCATGAATACAAAGATGTATGACCATCCGGCAACTCAGGCTAATCTAAAAACATTAAAGACCTATGGTTATCAGATCATCTCTCCAAAAGAATCTCTACTAGCCTGTGGCGATCACGGCAAAGGCGCCCTAGCTGACCTGAATACTATATTAGAAAGAATAAAGGAAACCCTCGATGAACAAACGCTCTAACATTGCCCCAATTGCTATCTTTTTTGCAGTTATGCTCGTTATCCACTTTTTGAGTTCTATCCTATTTAACCTTTTCCCATTCCCAATCAAACCTACTATCGTTCATATTCCAGTCATTATTGCTAGTATCATCTATGGTCCTCGGGTTGGGGTTACACTTGGTTTTCTTATGGGACTATTGAGCTTAACGGTAAATACGATTACCATCCTTCCAACCAGCTACCTCTTCTCACCATTCGTACCGAACGGAAACATTTACTCTGCGATTATCGCTATTGTCCCTCGCGTTTTGATTGGGCTGACACCTTACTTGGTTTATAAATTATTAAAAAACAGAACAGGTCTCATCTTTGCTGGTGCTCTCGGTTCACTTACCAACACCGTCTTTGTCCTTGGGGGAATCTTCTTCCTTTTTGGAAATGTCTTCGACGGCAATATCCAAAAACTCCTGGCAACCGTTATTTCTACAAACTCAATTGCCGAGCTTGTCATCTCTGCCGTTCTAACAGTAGCAATTGTTCCCCGTCTCGAAACCTTGAAGAAATAAAAAATCAACTCCACTTTCATCCTGAAGGTGGAGTTTAGCATTTAAAACATGAGAAACATCAATAGAATGTGAAAGCCAAAGCGCAGGAGCTGATACGAAAGAGGGGTAGGTTGCTGACTTTTCTGACTATCCAAATATAGGGTTAGTGATAGAAAAACCAAACCAAAAGCAATCACCATTCTGACCAAATAGGCAATTTCCATAATAGCAGCCATCAAAAGAATACCTAATAAGGGAAGGCCAAAAAGTGAAAGAGCTAGGGTACCTGCTAATAGAGAGATTAGCGAAAGGACCAATAAACTATAAACTATGAAACGAGTCCAACCTGAGACAACTTTCCCTTCTTTTTTCTGCTTTGACATCATCACGATTACCACAACTAGGTAAACAACAAGTATCATGACAATTTCTCCTCGGTTCCTATTATTCTTTACCACATTTTAACCAAATTTTCCTGAAAAATCAATAATACTTCTTGACTTGATTGGTGATTTATTGTACTATACTTGTGTATATACAGATAAATGGAGGTTCTTATGGATATACGGAAAAAAACGCAGTTTATGACTATGACTGCCTTACTCACTGCAATAGCGATTTTGATTCCAATCATTATGCCTTTTAAAATCGTTATCCCACCGGCTTCTTACACCTTGGGAAGTCATATCCCCATCTTTATCGCCATGTTTCTTTCGCCTTTGATGGCTGCTTTTGTGATTATTGCTTCTAGTCTTGGTTTCCTGATGGCAGGTTATCCGCCTGTTATTGTACTTCGTGCCTTCTCTCACATTGTTTTTGGTACTTTGGGGGCTTTGTACTTAAAGAAATTCCCTGAAACCTTGGATAAACCAAAGGCATCTTGGATTTTTAACTTTGTTTTGGGTGTTGTTCATGCTATCGCTGAAGTAATAGCTTGTATCATCTTTTATGCTACTTCAGGGACAAATGTTGAAAATATGTTTTATGTTCTCTTTGTCCTAGTTGGTTTTGGCACAATCGTTCATAGTATGGTAGACTATACATTAGCACTAGCTGTCTATAAAGTGCTTCGAAAACGTCGCTAAAAGGAAAAACTATGACAAAGGATCGCAAACAAGCTCTTCTCAAACTATTAAAAGAGGCACCAAAAGCCCTCAATGGTCAAACCTTGGCTGAACACTTCCATGTTACGCGCCAAGTCATTGTACAGGATATCGCTATTCTCCGAGCAGATGGGGCTCCTATCCTATCCACCAATCGTGGCTATATCTACAAAGAAAATGATTCTAGCCCCTACGTTCACAAACTCTTTAAAGTGAAACATGAACTGGAAGAAATCGGTCAGGAACTTCTAGCTATTGTAGATAATGGCGGACGCGTTCAAAATATCTTAATCGATCATCCCGTTTATGGCGAAATTGAAACCCTACTCAAACTCACTTGCCGCCGAGATGTCCAGCACTTTCTGGAACAAGTTGAGAATTCAGACTTTAGACCCCTTTCTGAATTGACAGACGGCATCCATTACCACCTTGTTGAAGCCGAGACACAACAAGACCTCCACTATATCGAGGAGGCCTTGGATCAGTTAGGTTATTTAGTAAAAGACTAGAAAATTTCTTTCTCCCAGCCGTCCTCTGTACGGTGGCGATAGAAGAACTCAGACTTGTCAGGTGCTTCCATCATTTCCATCAGAGGCAACATATCATAGGCCAGATCCAAGTTTGGAATCTGGTCTTTTTGCACCCAAGATACTTCTCCTTCATCTGAAGATTGGAGATTCCCAGTAAACTCTGTCGCCTTATAACAAAAAACGATGTAACGCCCACCTGTATCTAAGGGCCAGTTTTTAATTCCGACTAGTTGTGGATTCTGAATGGTTAGACCCGTTTCTTCATAAATCTCACGAATGACAGACTCGGCAAAGGCCTCGCCGTTCTCAACATGACCTCCTGGAAAGGCATAGCCAGACCAGCGATTGTTTTCAGGAGAGCGATATTGCATTAGGACTTTACCTCGCGCCTTATCTTCGACAAGGCAGATGTTTGTTAGGATTGTTTTTTGGGAACGTGACATGGATTCACTCACTTTCTATTTGTTATTATTCATCTCGATATTTTACTTCTGACTTCATGATAAAGGGATTGATCAATTCATGATGGTCATAAGTAGTACGGGCCAAAAAACCTCTAGCAATGATGATTTCCTTATCTTCTATGCGATAGTCTATATTGATAGGGACGGCTGGATCCGAGATAACTGATAAAACAAAGAATGCTGCAAACCAAAGGTAAAATGTCACCAATCCACTAAATACTTGAAAAATAAGGTGATACCATTTAGCATCTCTTGTTCTATAAAAGATTCTCCAAGGATGGATTAGGAAGGTCAAACAAAGAATGAAAAACCAACTATTCCACAAAATCGGCGTAAAAGATAGTCCAAAAACCAGCAACACCAAATGAAGAACCACAAAGGTCAGCAAAGCCAAATAAAGTGTCTTAAACGAAATTAACTTAGTTAGATTTTCTTTTGTCATAATTTTTCCTCTTTTTATCATTATATTTCAAAATCACCATCAATATCGCTGGAATGATGAAAAAGATTAGATAGGTAGCAATTGGAAGCCAGATGTAGCGATAATCAACAGATAATAAGGAAGGAATTTTTTTAACATTTCTCCCTTTCACCCCAACAATTAAGTGGAGAAGAAAAATAGGTCCATTTATGTATAGAAAAGGTTGTAAAAATCCTTGTACTGAAGTCTTTTCACTAAAACCATCTCTAAAAATACCTTGATAGAGTGTGTACACCAAAAAGACAAAATTCATAATAATTGGCAAGACATAGGACATTTCCTGATATGGTTTCGGGATAAGTGTTGTCCCAAACAACACATACATGATACCAAAAATAGAAAATAATATTATGCCACCATCCATAAAAGAAGCAAGCTTTGGATGCCTTCCCATCCACAATTGGACGTGAGCTATCAAAGAATCCTTTTTATGGATTTTTCTCATTTTTCTGTTCTTTTGTTTGATCTTCTTTGGTTTCTTAATCTTTCGTTCCATTTACGCCTCCTTCTTCTCTTTTCTATCCGTATAACCAAAAGCAGAATGCCCAGCCCTAAGAAAAAGAAAAAGAGATAACTTACAATAGGAGCCCAGACATAGGCCGGATCCATAGAAATTATAGGGGGGAAATTCGTTGACTTACGACGTCCTAGCCAATTCAGACCCACCAAGAGATGAAAGGGAAAAAGAAGACCATTGAACCCAATAAATCCCCATGAAAAGTAACGCCATTTCTGAAGTTTATCACTACTAAAACGAAAGACAAGGAAATAGGTTGATAAGAGCAGAAGGAAAAGATTAAAGCTTAAGGGAGAAAGATAGTTTAAGTTTGGGAATGGAGAACCAATGAAAGAGGCAGCAAGAAATGATACAAACAAAGATCCGAATAACACACTCGTATCCATGAGTTGACCAATCCTTCTGTGCCTTTCCATCCAAAGAAAAATCCTCTTAGTCCAAGAAGGCTTTTCTTTTGTCTTGTACTTCATTTGCCTACTCATCTTCATTTTCATCTACTCCTTTTTTTGAACCTTTAGAGAGAAAGAAGATTGCCAAAGTTAACATCAAGACTAGAAGGTAGATGACAATAGGAAACCAGATATAGGATGACTCCAGTGAAAACAAAGGTGACAGAACGACTCTTCCTCTTTTTCTCACACCAATCAGTTGAAAAATGAAGCTAAGGATATTGATATAAATAAAGGGTTCACAAAATCTTTTAAGGGTCCTTTCTTTTTTAGTTTTCACTGACAAAAAGAGAGCATAGAACCTATTACCCAAGATAAAAAGATTCAATTGCAAGGGAAATAAAAGCTCTCTGTACCGAAAATCAGCTGGAAGGCTTTTGTTCTGTGATGTTGTAAATTCTATAACTAGGAACAAGATGATATAAAAGATAATATCAAGCATAAATTTGACAAATCGATGCCCTTGTAACCAAAAACGAACAGAATCTAAGCCTGATGACTTCTTATACTTCGTCTCTTTCAAATTCATAATAACTTCTTTCCATTTAAAATATATTCTAAAACGTAATCGTTTGTTCATTGCGTAATCTAAAAACAAAATCACAATTCTACCAGTATTTAACTCTCAGATTTTGATGATTTCTTACGTACCATTCTAATTTCAGTGATAGGTTTTCCAAGGTCAAGTATTTTTTCTTGCCCATCAAAAGTAAAACCCATTTTTTGATAGAATGCAATGGCTCGCTTATTCCCTTTTAATACCCATAAAAATATTTCAGAGAACTGTTCAAGAGTCGTCAGAGCTTCCTTCATTAACTCCTGAGCAATACCTTTTCCGTAATAGTCTTTTAAAACATATAAGGCAATAATTTCACCAGCTTGAATAGCCTCATCACGAAAGTTTCCATAACTGATAAAACCAACTACCTTCATGCCATCCATCGCGATCAATGTATTTTCTGGATATTTTTGACTAAAGAATCGACATCTTTCTAATGTCATCGTCTCCTGAAATTCTGCAGGTAAAAGGTCATCATAAGCCTCTCTCCACGTTTGCCAGTGAACGAGAGATTTTCCTTCTATCTCTTCAGGAGTTTCCATCTGTTTGACTGTGATGACCATTTGCTTCCTCCCATTCTTCTCTCAAAATGCCGTATTTAATACTATCATAATAAACACCTTGATAATAACGAACTTTTGGAATATGAGCTTCTTTTTTCATTCTTAATTTCTCAGCCAATTTCATCATACCAAAATTTCCTGACCAAGTTGTCAAACCAAGATGCTCCAACTCCAAGTAATCCTTAAATGTCCGATCTATCCATTGTAGCATAGCAGCTTTTCCAATGCCAGAGTTCCAAAACTTGCTATCATAAATACAAATCCCCAATTCCATCCATCTTGTTTGTTTACATACCCAGTAGCGCGAAACAGTCCCAACTAGTTTATCATCAACAAAAATGCCAAGGCGATTTGAGTTGTTTAGAGTAGATTCTGATTTTTGGAGTTTAAATTCTTGAAAATTAGGAAAATGCTGATAATCGTCATAATAGGGAGCATCATACTGCTTCCAAATTGGATTAGATTGTGAATAAGCAATTTCCCACAAAGACACCAAATCTTCTTCAATTAGTTTTCTTAAATAAACCATACTTTTTCCTAATCCAACGCCTTCACTTCCAACATCATATCGCGGATCTGAGCTGCGAGTTCAAAGTCAAGCACTTCGACGGCTTCTTGCATTTGTTTTTTGAGTTTTTTGACGAGTTCCTTGCGTTCTTGTTTGTTGAGGCTATTGATATCGACTTCCTTGTCCTCTTCTTTGGAAACTGCCTTGGTTACGGCGATTAGATCACGGATTTCTTTCTTTATGGTTTGAGGTACGATACCATGCTCTTCATTATAAGCCATCTGGATTTTCCGACGGCGGGCAGTTTCATCGATAGCACGTTGCATAGACTGAGTCATGGTATCCGCATACATGATGACATGACCTTCACTGTTACGGGCGGCACGTCCAATGGTCTGGATGAGTCCACGCTCGTTACGGAGGAATCCTTCCTTGTCAGCATCGAGAATGGCAACCAAGCTTACCTCAGGAACGTCAATCCCTTCGCGGAGCAGGTTGATTCCGACCAAGACATCAAAGACACCCAAGCGTAGGTCACGGATAATCTCCGTCCGCTCCAAGGTCTTGATATCCGAGTGCATGTACTTGACCTTGATGCCCATTTCTTTGAAGTAGTCAGTCAAGTCTTCTGCCATCTTCTTAGTCAAGGTTGTGATAAAGGTTCGTTCATTCTTTTCAACACGGGCATTGATTTCACCTAGGAGGTCATCAATCTGTCCCATAGTCGGACGGACTTCCACCTCTGGGTCTAGAAGTCCTGTCGGACGAATGATTTGCTCAATCACTGTCTCGGTCTGTTCATTTTCATAGTCACCTGGTGTCGCTGAAACATATACAATCTGATGAACGTGACTCTCAAACTCCTCACGACGGAGAGGGCGATTGTCCAAGGCAGACGGCAAACGGAAACCATAATTAACTAGCATTTCCTTACGAGAACGGTCTCCATTATACATTCCCTTGATTTGCCCCATGGTCATGTGACTTTCATCAATCATGATCAAGAAATCATCAGGGAAAAAGTCGAGAAGCGTATAAGGAGGCTCTCCTTCACTACGACCATCCATGTGGCGTGAGTAGTTCTCAACCCCATTTGTATAACCCATCTCACGTAACATCTCAATATCATACTCTGTCCGCTGTTTCAAACGCTGGGCCTCTAGCAGTTTACCTTCCTTCTCAAAGACAGCTAACTGCTCTTCTAATTCTGCTTGAATTTTTGCAATCGCAACTTCCATATGGTCGTCATTGGTCACAAAGTGAGTGGCAGGGAAAATCGCCAAATGATCCACTTCGCCCAATACCTGACCTGTCAAAGCCTCAACCTCACGGATACGGTCAATCTCATCCCCGAAAAACTCAACTCGAAAAGCGTGTTCATCACGAGAAGCTGGGAAAATCTCCACCACATCCCCGCGAACGCGAAATCTTCCCCGTTGGAAATCAATATCATTGCGTTCAAACTGAATATCCACCAAGTCATTCAAGAGTTTATCACGAGAAATCTCCAGACCTGGACGGAGACTAACGACACTATCAGCATATTCCTTGGGCGAACCCAAACCATAGATACAAGAAACAGAAGCCACGACGATGACATCGTTACGCTCCAGAAGAGCCGAAGTCGCTGAGTGACGGAGCTTGTCAATCTCATCATTGACAGAGCTGTCCTTCTCAATATAGGTATCGCTCGAAGGGACATAAGCCTCGGGTTGGTAATAATCATAGTAAGATACAAAATACTCAACAGCATTTTCAGGGAAAAATTCCTTAAATTCTCCATAGAGCTGACCAGCCAGAGTCTTATTGTGGGCAATGACCAAAGTTGGTTTATTGACTTTGGAAATGACCTGACTCATGGTATAAGTCTTCCCAGTACCAGTCGCGCCCATCAGAATCTGTGCTTTTTCTCCGCCCTCGATATTATCGACCAACTGCTCAATCGCTTGGGGTTGATCTCCTGATGGTTCATATTTTGATACTAGTTTAAATTGATTGTCTGTAATTCGATTTATCATGATTGCCTCATCTGCATTTTTCTATCCTTCTATTTTACCATAAATTTACTTTTCAGACTCTACTCTAGGTTGATAAGAGTTAGTGTTTCATGTTATATTTCCTTACATAAAATTCATAAAATTTGCCTTTTCATTCATTTTCTGATATAATGGGAAAATATTCGAAAAAGGAGACTAAAAATGAAGAAAAAAATACTAGCATGTTTGCTCATTTTATTTCCCATTTTCTCACTAGGTATGGCAAAAGCTGATACTGTTAAGATTGTGTCTGATACAGCTTACGCACCTTTTGAGTTTAAAGATTCAGATCAAACCTATAAGGGAATTGATGTTGATATTATCAATAAAGTCGCAGAAATCAAAGGATGGAACATCCAAATGTCTTATCCTGGCTTTGATGCAGCTGTAAATGCAGTGCAGTCAGGTCAGGCAGATGCTATTATGGCAGGTATGACAAAAACAAAAGAACGTGAAAATGTCTTTACCATGTCTGATACCTATTATGATACAAAAGTTGTCATTGCCACCACAAAGGCAAATAAAATCACCAAATATGAGGAACTTAGCGGGAAAACAGTTGGAGTTAAGAACGGAACTGCTGCTCAACGTTTCCTCGAAAGTATCAAAGATAAATACGGTTTCTCTATTAAAACCTTTGATACAAGTGATTTGATGAATAACAGTCTAAGTGCTGGTGCTGTAAATGCCATCATGGATGATAAACCTGTTATTGAGTATGCGATTAATCAAGGACAAGATCTCAGCATCAATATGGATGGTGAGGCTGTTGGAAGCTTTGCTTTTGGTGTCAAGAAAGGGAGCAAGTATGAACACTTGGTTACCGAGTTTAACGAAGCCCTAGCACAAATGAAGAAGGATGGTAGCTTGGAGCAAATCATCCAAAAGTGGACGGCTTCTAAAACTACGGCAAGCCCAACAATAACTACTGCTGCTGGACAAAAAGCTACTCCTGTGAAAAGCAAGTATATTATTGCCAGCGACTCATCTTTCGCCCCATTCGTCTTTCAAAATTCAAGCAATCAATACACCGGTATTGATATGGATCTTATCAAGGCCATTGCCAAAGATCAAGGTTTTGAAATTGAGATTACCAATCCAGGATTTGATGCAGCCATTAGTGCTGTTCAAGCTGGACAAGCAGATGGTATCATTGCTGGTATGTCTGTAACAGATGCTCGTAAGGAAACCTTCGACTTCTCAGAATCATACTACACAGCAAATACGATTCTCGGTGTGAAAGAATCAAGCACAATTGCTTCTTATGAAGACCTCAAGGATAAAACTGTCGGTGTTAAAAACGGAACTGCTTCTCAAACGTTCCTTACTGAAAATCAAAGCAAATACGGCTATAAGATTAAAACTTTCGCAGATGGCGCTTCTATGTATGACAGTCTGAATACTGGATCTATTGATGCCGTGATGGATGATGAGCCAGTTCTCAAATATTCTATCAGCCAAGGGCAAAAATTGAAAACGCCAATCGCTGGAACTCCAATCGGTGAAACAGCCTTTGCGGTTAAAAAAGGAACAAATCCAGAATTGATCCAGATGTTCAATAATGGACTTGCGAACCTCAAAGCTAACGGTGAATTCCAAAAGATTCTTGACAAGTATCTAGCTAGCGAAACTTCAACTGACTCTACAAGTACAGTTGACGAAACTACTATCTGGGGCTTGCTTCAAAACAACTACAAACAACTCCTTAGTGGACTTGGAATCACTCTTGCTCTAGCTCTTATCTCATTTGCAATTGCCATTGTCATCGGGATTATCTTTGGTATGTTTAGCGTTAGCCCATACAAATCACTTCGTCTGATCTCTGAGATTTTCGTTGACGTTATCCGTGGTATCCCATTGATGATTCTTGCAGCCTTCATCTTCTGGGGTATTCCAAACTTCATCGAGTCCATTACAGGCCAACAAAGTCCAATCAATGACTTTGTAGCTGGTACTATCGCCCTCTCACTCAATGCAGCTGCTTATATCGCTGAAATTGTTCGTGGTGGGATCCAAGCTGTTCCAGTTGGCCAAATGGAGGCCAGCCGCAGTCTTGGTATCTCTTACGGAAAAACCATGCGTAAGATTATCTTGCCACAAGCAACTAAATTGATGTTGCCAAACTTTGTCAACCAATTCGTTATCGCTCTCAAAGATACAACCATCGTGTCTGCTATCGGTTTGGTGGAACTTTTCCAAACTGGTAAGATCATCATCGCCCGTAACTACCAAAGTTTCAAGATGTATGCAATCCTTGCTATCTTCTATCTTGTAATTATCACGCTTTTGACTAGACTAGCGAAACGCTTAGAAAAGAGGATTCGTTAATGGCAAAACTAAAAATTGATGTAAATGATTTGCATAAGTATTATGGAAAAAACGAAGTTTTAAAAGGCATTACTACTAAGTTCTATGAAGGAGATGTTGTCTGTATCATCGGTCCTTCCGGTTCTGGTAAATCCACATTCCTCCGTAGCCTTAACCTTCTTGAGGAGGTAACGAGTGGCCACATCACAGTAAATGGTTATGATCTGACTGAAAAATCAACCAATGTCGACCATGTTCGTGAAAACGTGGGAATGGTCTTCCAACATTTCAACCTCTTCCCTCACATGTCAGTCCTAGAAAATATCACTTTTGCACCTATTGAACACAAACGAATGACCAAAGAAGAAGCTGAGAAATTGGGGATGGAGTTGCTGGAGAAAGTCGGTCTTGCAGACAAAGCTAATGCTAACCCAGATAGCCTATCAGGTGGTCAAAAACAGCGTGTAGCTATCGCTCGTGGACTTGCCATGAATCCTGATATCATGCTCTTTGATGAGCCAACTTCCGCTCTGGACCCTGAAATGGTTGGAGATGTACTGAATGTTATGAAGGAATTGGCGGAACAAGGCATGACCATGATCATCGTAACCCATGAGATGGGATTTGCTCGTCAGGTGGCTAACCGTGTTATCTTTACGGCTGATGGTGAATTTTTAGAAGATGGAACTCCAGATCAAATCTTTGACAACCCGCAACACCCTCGTCTAAAAGAGTTCTTGGACAAGGTCTTAAATGTATAAAACAAAACTGTAAGGTTCTCCTTACAGTTTTTTAATTGCGTATTGGATTTTTTGTTTTTTTTGAAAATTATGATAAAATAAAAACTATGATAATGAGGAAATCTCATCCCTAGTCCAACTAGGAAAAAATATAGAAATTAGGTAGCTAGATGTCATCAAAGGTTATTGTTACAATTTTCGGTGCGAGTGGAGATTTAGCCAAACGCAAACTCTACCCTTCCCTTTTCAGACTCTATAAATCAGGCAATCTCTCTGAGCATTTTGCTGTTATCGGAACAGCTCGTAGACCTTGGAGTAAGGAATATTTTGAATCTGTAGTTGTAGAGTCCATCCTTGATTTGGCAGATAGTACCGAGCAAGCCCAAGAATTTGCCAGCCACTTCTACTATCAAAGCCATGATGTGAATGATACTGAACATTACATTGCTTTGCGCCAATTACAAGCTGAGCTGAATGAAAAATACCAAGCTGAACACAATAAGCTCTTCTTCTTGTCTATGGCGCCTCAGTTCTTTGGAACCATTGCCAAGCACCTCAAATCTGAAAACATTGTTGATGGCAAAGGTTTTGAGCGCTTGATCGTTGAGAAACCATTTGGTACAGACTACGAAACAGCTAGCATACTCAATGAAGATCTCCTTGCGGCCTTTGATGAGGAGCAAATCTACCGTATCGACCATTACCTAGGTAAAGAGATGATTCAGAGTATCTTTGCTGTTCGTTTTGCCAACATGATCTTTGAGAATGTTTGGAATCGCGAACACATCGATAATGTTCAGATTACCTTTGCAGAGCGCTTGGGTGTTGAAGAACGCGGTGGCTACTATGATCAATCTGGTGCCCTTCGTGATATGGTGCAAAACCATACTCTTCAACTCCTCTCTCTTCTAGCCATGGATAAACCAGCTAGCTTTACAAAGGATGAGATTCGTGCTGAAAAGATAAAGGTCTTTAAAAACCTCTATCATCCAACTGAGGAAGAATTGAAAGAACAGTTTATTCGTGGTCAGTATCGCTCTGGTAAAATCGATGGCATGAAATACATTTCCTATCGTAGCGAGCCAAATGTCGATCCTGAATCTACAACAGAAACCTTTGCATCTGGTGCCTTCTTTGTAGACAGCGATCGTTTCCGTGGTGTTCCTTTCTTCTTCCGAACAGGGAAACGTCTGACTGAAAAAGGGACTCATGTCAATATCGTCTTTAAACAAATGGACTCTATCTTCGGAGAACCACTTGCTCCAAACATTTTGACCATCTATATCCAACCAACTGAAGGATTCTCTCTCAGCCTAAATGGGAAGCAAGTCGGTGAAGAATTTAACCTAGCTCCAAGCTCTCTGGATTACCGTACAGATGCTACTGCTACTGGAGCCTCACCAGACCCATACGAGAAATTAATCTACGATGTTTTGAACAACAACTCAACCAATTTTAGCCACTGGGATGAGGTAAGTGCTTCTTGGAAATTGATTGACCGTATCGAAGAGCTCTGGGCAGAAAACGGAGCTCCACTCTACGATTATAAAGCTGGAAGCATGGGGCCACAAGCTAGCTTTGAATTACTTGAGAAGTATGGAGCTAAATGGACCTGGCAACCAGATATCGCCTATCGTGAAGATGGCCGTTTAGAATAGCAAAAATATCCTGCAAGATTGACTTGCAGGATATTTATTTTGTATTAAATCAAGCCTTCTAAGAGACCCTTCATAAAGTTTTCTGAGTTAAATTCCCCTATATCATCGATTTTTTCACCAAAACCAATCAATTTCACTGGGATATTGAGTTCTTCACGGATAGCTAGTACAACACCACCTCGGGCAGTTCCGTCAATTTTTGTCAAAACAATTCCAGTCAATGGTGTTATCTTAGAAAATTCCTTAGCTTGTACTAAGGCATTCTGTCCAGTTGAAGCATCGAGTGCCAGGAAGGTTTCATGAGGTGCTTCAGGAACGACACGTTTGATAATGCGACCAATCTTTTCCAACTCGGCCATGAGGTTATCCTTGTTTTGCAGACGCCCTGCTGTATCAATCATAAGGATATCAATCCCTTCAGCTACAGCACGTTGCATCCCATCAAAGACCACGCTTGCTGGATCAGCCTTTTCAGCTCCCGTCACAACCGGAACATCCACACGTCGACCCCATTCAGCTAGCTGGGCCACAGCACCCGCACGGAAGGTATCTGCCGCAACCAACATGACTTTCTTGCCAGCTTGTTTGTAGCGATGAGCTAATTTCCCGATAGAAGTTGTTTTCCCAACACCATTGACTCCGACAAAGAGCATGACTGTCAAACCATCTTGGAAATGGATTTGTTCATCGTAGTTGCCATCCTTTTCGTAGAGCTCGACCAATTTCTCGATAATGACACGACGGAGCGCATCAGGCTTCTTAGCATTTTCGAGTTTGGCTTCATAACGTAGTTCTTCTGTTAGGTTCGAAGCGACTTGCACACCGACGTCGCTCAAGATGAGCAGTTCTTCCAATTCTTCGAAGAATTCTTCATCGACAGAACGGAAGTTGGCAAAGAAGGCATTCAAACGAGCTCCGAATCCCGTACGGGTTTTCTTTAGACTGCGGTCATATTTTTCCTGCACGGTTTCTTCAACCTGAGGAAGTTCTTCTTCTACGTCTTCATCCCCTAGCTCTTCTCCAGTTTCTAGAGATTCTTGGCTCTCTTCTTCGAAAAATTCTTCAAGCTCTTGGCCTTGCTCTGTCTCATTAGATTCTAACTCAACTTTTTCTTGAGCCATTTCCTCGACTGCTTCTGGTTCAATCACTTCTTCTGTCAAGACCTGAGGAAGTTCTTCTTGAGCAAGAGTTGCTTCCACTTTGTCACTTCCTGTCCCTTCCTGACTTGTTTCTTCGAGAGCCGTTTGATTTTCTTCAACCTCTTCTGACAAATCAATATTTTCCAGAGCTTCTTTTACAATATCTTCGATTTTCGGCTCTTCTTTTTTCCCGAATAAACGATCAAATAATCCCATATTCTAATTCTCCTTTAACACGTATTCTTCGATAGCCCAAGCAACGGCTTCCTCGTCGTTGGTCATTGGGGTAATCACATTGGCAACTGCCTTAACCGCAGGAACTGCATTTTGCATGGCAACTCCCAGACCTGCCCATTCAATCATGGAAAGGTCATTGGCCTCGTCCCCACAAGCCATGACTTGACTTTGATTGATTCCTAAGTGTTTAATTAATTTCGCTAAACCTGTTGCTTTATGAACATTCTTTGGTGACCACTCTAGCAACATTTCACGTGATTTAAAGATTTCATATTGGTCAAATAATTCTGGTGAAATCTTCTGAATGGCTGCATCCAAAGGTTCTTGGGCAAAGGCAGTCACACATTTATTATATGTCATCTGACTAGATAGATCTTCAAAAGCGACAGGTACGAAAGTCAGGGCTGGGTTGAACTTAGCATAGAGACTTTCTTGGTCCGACTGGATTTGATAGACTGTTCCTTCTGAAATAGCATCTAACGGAAGTCCGAGTTTTTCAGTTTCCTCGTACAATCGTGCCACATCGTCGATTGAAAAGACGGTTTTATCGAGAATCTCTCCTGTATTTTTCTGTACCAGACCACCATTAAAGGTGATGGTGTACTCGTCCTCCAGACCATCAGTCCCTAGCTCATGGAGAAAGAAATCCATAGCCTTCAAAGGACGACCTGTTGTCAGAACGACCTTGATGCCACGATCACGCGCAGCTTTGAGGACCTCCTTGGTACGTTCTGTTAGCTTTTTATCCGTTGTCAGCAAAGTACCGTCCAAATCCAGTGCAATCAATTTAATATCTGCCATTACAAACCCTCCATATAAGCCATCACTGATTGGTCCTTATGGTGGCCAATCACTGCTTCTGCTAATTCTAAAATTTCTGGTCGCGCATTTTCAGGAGCGATGGGGTGCCCCACTACCTGCATCATGTGAAGGTCATTGAGATTATCGCCAAAAGCCATAACCTGATCCATGGTCAGACCAAGTTTTTTTGCCAGCTCAACAATAGCTACACCCTTATCAACATAGTCCAAGACAATATCAATGGATTCAAAACCAGTTGTCATGGCTTTCACACCAGGAACATTTTCATTTACCCAGGCCTCTCCAGCTTCTATCGTATCTTCTGTGAAGTTCGTAGTGAATTTAAAAATCTCATCCTTAATAGCTTCCAGACGCGTTACTTTTTGAATGTTTTCATTGTAGTGACGGCTAAACTTGAGATAGGTCTCATCGACTGTATCCAATACATAACAAGCTTTTTTCCCCGTCAGTAGCATTTTTCTTTCATCAAAATAGGGTGATTTCTTTAAAGCTTCAAAAGTGCTCAAGTAAAAATCCCGAGACATAGTAGCCTCATACATATCCTCACCATGAAACTCAACATAGCTCCCATTTTCAGCTATAAAAATCACTTCATCACGCACATCAGCAAACAACTTTTTCAGGGACAGGATACCACGACCTGAAGCCACTGCAAAATAAATCCCCTTTTCCTTGTAGGAAACAAGTACGTTTTTGAGGCGTTCCATATCAAACCGACCCTCTCCATCTAGAAAGGTTCCATCCATATCGGTTGCTACAAGTTTAATCATAAAATCCTTCATTCTCCAATTGATAAATCTACCTTCTATTATACCATAGATAAGCTAAAAAAGGACTTGTACAGTAGGATTGGCAACTGTATTGCCGTGCTTTTTCGGTAAAGTCGAAAAGGGCTTAAAAATTAGAATCGTAGAACTTTTTTCAGATAGTTTAAAAAGTTTGTATTCCCCTACCCTTTTCTCTATAATGGAGAGAAAGGAGATGACTATGACAGAAATAAAACATGAAATTGATGCAAACTTTGCAGGACGACTTAATATCCTACGTGCAGGTGTTCTGGGTGCCAATGATGGGATTATTTCCATAGCTGGAGTCGTTATCGGGGTTGCCAGTGCGACGAGCAATATCTGGATTATCTTTTTATCAGGATTGGCTGCTATCCTCGCTGGTGCTTTTTCTATGGCCGGTGGCGAATATGTCTCTGTATCCACTCAGAAAGATACGGAAGAAGCCGCTGTCGCTAGAGAGCAATTACTCTTAGATAAGGACATCGAATCTGCAAAACAATCCCTCTATGCTGCTTACCTTCAAAATGGTGAGTGTGAAACGTCCGCCCAACTCTTGACAAACAAGGCCTTTTTAAAAAATCCCCTCAAAGCCTTGGTTGAGGAAAAATACGGTATCGAGTACGAAGAATTTACCAATCCTTGGCATGCTGCAATCTCTAGCTTTATCGCCTTTGTACTGGGAAGTCTTCCTCCCATGCTTTCGATCACTGTCTTTCCAAGTGATTATCGCATTCCTGCTACTGTTTTTATCGTGGCCCTTTCCCTTCTCGTCACTGGCTATACCAGTGCTAAACTAGGAAAGGCTCCTACGAAAACTGCTATGATCCGTAACCTCTGTATCGGACTTCTGACTATGGGGGTAACCTTCCTCTTGGGACAACTCTTTAGTATTTAAGATAAAAGAAATACCTCGATAAACATCGAGGTATCTTTTTTACATTTGCACAATCTTGCGATAGCTTCTTGAGGTAATCATAAAGATTAAGACATAGACAATGAGGAAGATAGCACAGATGGACAAAGTGACTGTCAACATCATGGTCGCATCAAGCACCCCAATGACTTTTAGGATGAGACTAAGCATATGATAGGCAAAGGCAAGATGTAGAAAAGCAAAGAGCAATGGGAGGAAGAAAACAGTTAGGACCTGTTTGTTGATAGTTTGCTTGATTTGCTTTTGATCGAGACCGACTTTTTGTAAAATGATAAAGCGTTCACGGTCTTCATATCCTTCAGAGATTTGTTTGTAGTAGATGACGAGAACCGTTCCCACCATAAAGATGATAGAGAGGAAGATACCGATGAAGAAGACTCCACCAAAGAGAGCACTCATCTGCGCACTGCTATCAGCCAGATTGCTTCCGTAAACATAGCTTCCTTCTTTGTTTAATTCTCTATTAAAGTTGTTGACGAATTTTGAATAGTCATCTGCAATTTTAAGCTGCTCGTCCTCACTAGCCGTTACATTCATACCACCATAATATTGATTAAAGATGGAAGAGTTAGGATGCTGTTCTAGAAAGGCTTGTAAGTCAGGAACAACCAAATAGTTATAGTCCGAAGTTAGAATATTGTACTGATTTGGGACATGTTCAAGAATAAAATCTTTTTTGATTTCTTCTTTGATCGTGTAGGTCTGGTCATTCAGAGTCAGTTCTTTCTGCCCTTGAAGTTGCTTATTTTGAGCAAATAATCCGACTTCCTTACCTGAAAGTCCAAGTCTCTGCCCCGTCATATTCTCGTAGTCTTTTTGGTCAAAGACCATAAAAATAGTTTTCGGTTGAACACGATTTTGACCTTTCTCAAAGATTGTCAATTTCGTACCATCTTGATTTGCCACACCAAAGTTACTGTATGTAAGGACTTCTTTCTTTGTGACAGCCAATCCTTTCTCACTAGCATACTGGTTCAAGAGTTTTTCGATGTCTTCTTTTTCAACATTCTGTCCTGTAATCCCAAAATCATGTGGATTCATGACCTTCTTGAAGTTTTCTGAGGCTTTGAAGATACTTGTTGCAGCAGACATAGTCACCAAGACCATGGTTGAAAGAATGGCAATCGTCGCCAGACCAACCGCATTTTTCTTCATACGGAAAATGAGATTGGATACGGAAATCATGTTGTTGGGTTGGTAATAGTAAGTCTTGTTTTTCTTTAAGATTTGTAAGAAAACTGTAATCCCTGCATTGAAGAGAAGATAAGTTCCCAAAATTACTAACAAAACTGCTACGAAGAAAATCAGAACAGCAGAAAGTGGGTTTTCGACTGTTACTGCTAGATAGTAACCCGCTCCCAAACTAATCAGACCTAGAATGGTTTGGACACCTAAGAAACGTCCTTTTTTCTCACCACTGGCCTTCTCACGAGAGAGCTGAAGGGCATTCATGCGTGCAATACGAAAGGCATTGATAAAAATCAGACCTAGGAAGATAGCTCCAAAGACGATGAGAACTAGGATAAAGACAATTGGTTGGAAAGTCGAAACGAGCTCCACTTTCATCTTCATCAGCTTCAGAAGAAGGGCGAAGATTAGCTTATCAAAGAGAGCTCCTAGACCGAGACCAGCTGTCAAGGTTAAGGAACCAAAAATAAGAAGCTCCTTAAAAACCATACTGATCAAATGGCGCTTTTCGAGACCCAGCATACCATATACACCCAGCTCCTTGGAGCGGTTCTTCATGACAAAACTATTGGCATAAAGTACAATAATTCCAGAAGCGATGGTAACAACCACCATACCGAGGGCAAGCGTCATAGAGATAGTTTCTCCCCCTCGGATCTTGCCAATGTTAGGATTAAGCGACAGTGAGTAAAAGAGATAGGTGATGGTCACTGCTAAGAGAACAGCTAAAGCAAAGGGATAGTAGAGTTTGCGGTTTTTGATCAAGTTGGATACCGCTAACTTATTGGTTAATCGGAACATACTAATTCACCTCGCTTGCCATAACAGTCAAAGTATCAGAGATTTCTTGGAACATCTGACGCTCTGTCTTGTCTCCACGGTAGATTTGGTTGTAAAGAATGCCGTCTTTGATAAAGAGAACGCGCTTGGCCCTGCTGGCTGCTGCCGTTGAGTGAGTTACCATGAGAATGGTTTGGCCACGTTCATTGATTTCATCAAATACATCCAGAAGTGCTGCAGATGACTTGGAGTCAAGGGCTCCTGTTGGCTCATCGGCAAGGAGAATTTCAGGTTCTGTGATGATGGCGCGTGCTACTGCTACCCGTTGCTTTTGACCACCAGAAATCTCATAAGGGTACTTCTCTTGCAATTGGTTTATGCCCAAATTTTCAGCTGTTACCACCAATTTCTTCATCATCTCCGTGATGGGTTTTCGTGATAAAACTAGCGGAAGCAAGATATTGTCCTTAACAGATAAGGTATCTAGCAAGTTAAAGTCTTGGAAGACAAATCCCAACTTCTCACGACGGAAACTCGAAGCCTGTGAATTTTTAATAGTGGCTGTGTCGGTTCCATTCAGGTAAACCTGCCCACGAGTTGGTTTATCCAGCATAGCTAGAATGTTGAGCAGGGTTGACTTTCCTGAACCAGACTCTCCCATGATAGCCACGTAGTCACCCTTTTCCACGGTAAAGTGAATATCCTTGAGGGCCTCTACTTGGTTGCCTTGGAAACGTGTTTTGTAGATTTTTTGAACGTGTTTTACATCTAAAAGTGTCATGATTTTCTCCTTCTTAATATCCCATCATTTGAAACTGTGCTTGCATCATAGCGCATCCCAGTTGAACACGCTCGATATCTTTTTGACTTGGTTTTCTTCTTTTCTTTTGTAAGATTCTTTTCATGTTTTTGCTCCTTTGTTCTTTATGAGTCTAGTTTATCGCAAAAAAAGACGGCTTGCCATAACCTAACCTTACAAAAGAGACTTTAATCTTACATTTTTGTAAGATTGAAGAATATCAAGCAATTTCGCTATCAATATTTTACCATAAAAGAAAGGCAAGAAGAAAACCCTTGCGGATGCAAGGGTTAGGATTCACTACTTTTTCTAATTTCTTCAAGAAACAAGGAAATCATCTATAAACTATTTCCAAATCCGACTCACCAAAACCGTCCATCATTGTCATAAATGGCCTCAGCATCCTTACGTTTGCGTGGTCCTGTTCCGTACATTTCTGCTTCAATCTCTTCCTTAGTTGGCAGAATAGAGGCGAGGATGATGTAGATAATCACACCAATCCCAAAATTTGATATGGTAAAAATGGCAAAGAGAAAGCGGACTAGAGTTACATCAAAATTCCACTTGTCTGATAAACCAGCTAAAACTCCCGATACCATACTATTTCGTTTCATTTTATAAAATTTTGTATTCATGATTGTTTCCTCTTTCGGTATTCTTACAAGTAGTATAGCATGAAACGGGGTCACAAACATCAGTCCTTAGGCCGATTTAAAATGACAAGATTGCCACGGCAGACGCCACAGCGATAGCGTTTGGTATCAATCTTACGCTTGCGCTGATAAGTTTGCTGACAGGATTGACACCGATAAACTAGGTAGGTACTTTGGTCTTTCAGAGGGGGGACAAAGCGTAGCCCATCAACTTCCTTCAAAAGTTTCTTAAAATCTCGGTCCTTATGTCGATATCCTTTTTTCTGAAAATAAAGGTGATAGTGACAGAGTTCATGGCGCACGATTTTCCGAAAAACCTCCAAACCAAGTTCATTATAAACTTTGGGATTAAAATCCAAATGCCCATCCTTGGGAAAAAATCGCCCACCTGTCGTTCGCAGACGAGAATTCCACTGGGCTTGGTGTGTAAAAGGTCTACCAAAGTCTTCGAGTGAAACAGACTGAACGTACTCAGTCAGTTTCATCTGGAGCAAGGAGCGACAGATTAACTTTTTCACGTTCAGTATCGATTTTCTTAACCCAAACCGTTACCAAATCTCCAACAGACACCACTTGACTAGGATGTTTGATAAATTTGCGACTCATGTGGGAAATATGAATCAAGCCATCCTCGTGAATCCCAATATCAACGAATGCACCGAAGTCAACGACATTACGCACCACACCTTCCAACTTCTGGCCGACTTTTAAGTCTTTGATATCCAGTACATCTTGACGGAGTACAGGAGCATCAAAAGAGTCACGAAAATCTCGACCTGGTTTGAGAAGATCAGCAATGATATCTTTAAGGGTTTCTGGGCCAAGATCTAGTTCTTGCGCCATCTCCTTGACTGAAAGGGATTTAAGCTTATTTTGTGCTTCTTCATTCAAGCCCTTGATATCCAAGCGTTTGAAAAGCTCTTTGACGGCAGCATAGTTCTCTGGATGAACTCCTGTATTATCAAGGATATTGCTACTTTCCGGAATACGGAGGAAACCTGCAGCTTGCTCAAAGGCTTTGGCACCTAGACGAGGAACCTTCTTGATTTGAGAACGTGAAGTGATTTTTCCTTCTTCCTCACGGTATTTGACGATATTTTCAGAAATGGTTTTATTGAGTCCAGCTACGTGGGAAAGAAGAGCTGGGCTGGCTGTATTGACATTGACACCGACTTGGTTAACCACCGTATCTACGACAAAGTCCAGACTCTCAGACAGTTTCTTCTGACTGACATCGTGCTGGTATTGACCGACACCGATTGACTTGGGATCAATTTTGACCAATTCAGCAAGGGGATCTTGCAAACGTCGAGCGATCGAGATAGCAGAGCGTTTTTCAACGGTCAAGTCTGGAAACTCCTGACGAGCTAGTTCACTAGCAGAATAGACAGAAGCGCCACTTTCATTGACGATAACATAGCTGACTTCTGGAAAATCTTTCAGAACTTCCGCCACAAAGGCTTCACTTTCACGACTGGCCGTTCCATTTCCGATGGCAATAATTTCCACGCCATACTGACCGATCAAGTCGGCTAAGTCTCGCTTGGCTTCTTCGATTTGACGATCGGAGGCTGGTTTTACTGGATAAATGACTTGAGTCGTCAGCATTTTCCCTGTTGCATCAACGACAGCTAGCTTGGCACCTGTACGAAAGGCTGGGTCAAATCCTAGAACCACGCGCCCTTTCAGCGGAGCAACCAAGAGGAGATTGCGCAGATTGTCAGAAAAGAGTTGGATAGCCCCTTCTTCCGCTTTCTCAGTCAACTCTGTCCGAATGCGTCGCTCAATAGCAGGCAATACCTTTTTCTTAACTGACTGTTGGACAACTTCATCTATATAGGCATTTTTGACTTTAAAACGAGCACCAAAGAAAGATAAGATACGGTCCGTCGCATGTTCAAAGCCAACCTTCAAAATACCTAATTTTTCCCCACGGTTGAGAGCCAAGGTACGATAGCCCTGCATGTTGCCAACTGTCTCTGAAAAATCATAATAAATCTGAAAAACTTGTTTTTCATCGAGATTTTCACCCTTGACTTGCGAAGTGATTTTAGAGTGTCTCAACACTTCCTGATAGGTCATAGCACGTAGATTGACATCTTCGGATAAGGCTTCGACCAAGATATCAACCGCACCAGCCAAGGCTTCTTGACCAGTCGCAAATCCTTCACAGACAAACTTCTCAGCTTCTTTCTCCAAGTCAGCTACATCCTGCAAAATCAAGCGAGCAAGAGGAAAGAGTCCAGCTTCACGGGCAATGGTAGCCTTGGTCCGACGTTTTTCCTTATAAGGAAGATAGAGTTCTTCTACATCTGCTAATTTCTCAGCTGCAAGGATAGCTTCTTCCAATTCCTTTGTTAGCTTACCTTGTTCTTGAATCTTAGCTAAGACAGCTTCTTTACGATCGTTGAGATTTGTCAGACTTTTATCCAGATCAATAATGGCCTTAATCGCTACCTCATCCAGACTACCAGTCATGTCCTTTCGATATCGCGCGATGAAGGGAATTGTCGCCCCCTCAGCCGTCAAACTTAGAACAGTATCGATTTGCTTTAAGGTTACTCCCAAATCTTGGGAAATTTTTTCATATTTTTTATCCATGAATCTATTATACCATAAGGAACAGCTCTTGTTTTGCCTTACCTATTTTTGCATCTTTGATTGTCAAAATAATCCCTTTTCCAGAAAATAATAGTATAATAGAGGTAGAATGTAGAAAAGAGGTAGGCCCATGGCTGTTAAATTTACAAAAACCGATGACTTGGACAAGATGTTTGAAGAATTCGCCAAACTTCCTGACTTAACACAAGTCACTTTTCCAGATGACAAAAACGAAAAAGAAAAAGTTGAGAAGAAAAAATAGATGACGATTTTCCAATCTCTTCCTCCTAGTGTATTACAAGCAGGGGCTATTTTTCTCTCCATCATGATTGAAGCCCTTCCTTTTGTCTTGATTGGGAGTCTCATTTCGGGATTGATTGAGGTCTATATCACACCTGATAAAGTTTATGAGTTTCTTCCTCGAAATCGTTGGGGGAGGATCTTTTTTGGCACCTTCATTGGCTTTCTCTTTCCCTCTTGCGAGTGTGGAATCGTTCCGATTATCAATCGTTTTTTGGAAAAGAAAGTACCCAGCTACACGGCCGTTCCCTTTCTGGTGACTGCTCCCATTATCAATCCTATCGTTCTTTTCGCAACATATTCTGCCTTTGGCAATTCAATAAAACTTGCCTTTTTGCGAGCGCTTGGAGCCATTGTGATTGCTTTGGTGCTTGGAATTTTCCTCGGATTTTTCTGGAAAGGACCCATTCAAAAAGAGAATTCTATCGCTTGCCATGAACATGACTTTTCACACTTGGGTCCCGCTAGAAAAGTATTTCAGGTCTTCATACAAGCTATTGATGAGTTTTTCGATATGGGGCGTTACTTGGTCTTTGGCTGTCTCTTTGCGGCTATCGTGCAGGTCTATGTCCCGACTCGGATCTTGACCTCTATCAGCGCAAGTCCAGTCCTTGCGATTCTCTTGCTCATGTTTCTAGCCTTTCTCCTCTCTCTTTGTAGCGAGGCGGACGCCTTTATCGGCGCTTCTCTCCTCTCGAGCTTCGGCCTAGCGCCAGTCCTTGCCTTTCTGGTCATTGGCCCCATGCTTGATATCAAAAATCTCCTCATGATGAAACACTATCTCAAAGCGCGCTTCATCTGGCAATTCATGGGCATCGTGACAGTGCTTGTCTTGCTTTATTCTTACATGATGGGGGTGATGTTATGATCCGTTTTATCATTCTACTGGGTTATTTTTCCCTAACTCTGTATCTGCAGCTATCTGGTAAGCTCAGCCACTACATTAACCTCCACTATTCCTATCTAATCTATATTTCTATGGTCCTTTCTCTTCTGTTGGCTCTGGTGCAATTCTACATCTGGATTAAGAAAATCAACTCTCACAGCCATTTGGAAAGTCGTCGAGCTAGACAAATCAGCCTCCTTTTACTGTCTCTACCTCTCTTGATTGGAG